>NZ_KV786013.1:0-67627 GCF_001806795.1 Brevibacterium sp. HMSC22B09
ACATTTATCAGACACGCCCTAGCCGCGCTGGGCTCTGTTCGGTTTCAGCTTTTGGGCTTACGAGGCGCCGCCCGCCTTCTGCTCTCAGGCTGACGCGTCGCTGCGCTTGGGGATGTCGGGGTCGAGCTCGATCTTCTTGTCGCTCGTGGCGTAGTCGATGCGCATCGTCATGCCGAGGGCTTTGATGGGGTTGAACAGCGTCTTGAACGACGGGTTGCCTTCTGCGCTCAGGGACTTGTAGAGCTACTCGCGCTCCAGGCCGATTTCCTTGGCAAGCTTTGCCATGCCCTTGGAGCGAGCGATGTCGCCCAGAGCTGACTTGAGGAAATCAGGGTCTTGATCCTCCAGCACAGCTTTAAGACAGTAGGCCACCTGCTCCTTCGTCTGCAGGCGTTCAGCGATGTCAAAAGGTCGCATCTTGACCTTGTTGTCAGCCATTTTGCCCCACATACCTGTATCTCAAGGACACAGAAGGCCGAGGGTTTGTGGACGGTTACTGGGACTTCACGAAGGCGTGAATGTTGTTTTCGGCGGCTGTGCTGAAACCGCAGGCTCGGTAGAAAGACTGCTGGCGTTCTTCGTCATCAGTGATGAGAACGAATTGGCGAACATGAGAAAACGCGTCCGCTGCTTCTGCCATGAGCGCCTTGCCTACCCCTGTTCGCTGCTCCTCGGGGTGAACGAGGATGTCCTGCAGGTAGGCGATTGTGTGGCCATCGGTGAGAATGCGAATGAGGCCGATGAGAGATTCTCCGCACCACGCTGACCTCAGCCACTGAGACCCGGCGACCGACGCCGCGAGCGCCTCGGGATCCCTTGTGTAGGCCAACCAGCCGACAGAGTCATAGAGGTCGACGAGCTGCTGAAGGCTTGGGATGAGATCGGTAATTCGCAACTCCGGTGTCATGTGACGAACTCTAGTGCTTGCGCTGACTCTTCACTGTGCGTTTGCCTACATTTGTTTGAACTATTCAAAAGAGCGACTAGGCCGAAAGTGATGAACATTGCAGATCCATCAGCGGCCCTGAATGCGCACGAGGGCCCTCGTGCGGCACTCAAGGCTGTGGGTCTGCGTGTCACGTCGCCGCGCGTTGCAGCGCTGGAAGCGCTCAGCGGGCACGGTCACTTCAGCGTCGAACGATTGCTCGACGACGTCCGAAAGACCCTGCCCACGGTGAGCTTCCAAACTCTGTACGGCGTGCTCGAAGCACTGAAGAGTGCAGGGCTTGTGCGCAAGATCGAAGTGGGAGGACACCCTGCGCTCTTCGAACTCGACCACGGCGACAACCATCACCACACTGTGTGCCGCAGATGCGGCGCAGTGGAAGACACTCCGTGTGCCACGCAGGCCCCGCCGTGCATTCACCCGCCGGCAGGGTTCGCAGCGGAGGTCACGGAAGTGACCTTCTACGGCCTGTGTGCCGAATGCTCGCAAGTTTCCGAATCCACAATCGCCCCTTGAAAGGAATCAGCACATGACTGACACCGGTTGACCACCCAATCAGGTGCGCCTGTCCAGAACAACGAGCACTCGCTCACGATGGGCCCGGACGGCACCACTGCCCTCCACGACCACTACCTGCTGGAGAAGCTCGCATCGTTCAACCGCGAGCGCGTTCCGGAGCGCAACCCGCACGCTAAGGGTGGCGGCGCATTCGGCGAATTCGAAGTCACCGAAGACGTGTCGAAGTACACCTCGGCAGCCGTCTTCCAGCCCGGCACCAAGTCCGAGACGCTCATCCGCTTCTCGACCGTTGCCGGTGAGCAGGGCTCGCCTGATACGTGGCGCGACGTCCGCGGCTTCTCGCTGCGCTTCTACACGACCGAGGGCAACCTCGACATCGTCGGCAACAACACGCCCACGTTCTTCATCCGCGACGGCATCAAGCTCCCCGACTTCATCCACTCGCAGAAGCGCCTGGGCGACTCCGGCCTGCGCGATGCGGACATGCAGTGGGATTTCTGGACGCTCTCGCCTGAGTCCAGCCACCAGGTCACCTACCTCATGGGCGACCGCGGTCTGCCGCGCACGTGGCGCAACATGAACGGCTACGGATCGCACACCTACCAGTGGATCAACGAAGCCGGCGAGCGCTTCTGGGTCAAGTACCACTTCCTGACCCAGCAGGGCGAAGAGAACATGACGGCTGAAGAAGCCGAGAAGCTGGCAGGCTCGGACGCCGAGTACCACCGCCGCGACCTCTTCAACTCGATCAAGGACGGCAACTTCCCCAAGTGGGACATGTACGTCCAGATCATGCCGTACGAAGAGGCCAAGACCTACCGCCTCAACCCCTTCGACCTCACCAAGACGTGGCCGAAGGCCGACTACCCGCGCATCAAGGTCGGCACGCTGACCCTGAACCGCAACCCGCAGAACTTCTTCCAGGAGATTGAGCAGGCTGCGTTCACGCCGGGCAACCAGGTTCCGGGCACCGGAATCTCGCCGGACAAGATGCTCATGGCCCGCGTGTTCTCCTACCCGGATGCACAGCGCAACCGCGTCGGCACCAACTACAACCAGCTGCCGGTTAACCAGCCGCGTGCCACCGAGGCCAAGAACTACATGCACGAAGGCCACATGAACTACGCGATCACGCCTGCTGAGCACCGCGTGTACTCGCCGCACTTCTACGGCACCGAAGGTGGCCCAGTGGCTGACGAGTCGGTCAAGGAAGCAAGCTGGGAGAACGACGGCTCGCTCGTCCGCGCTGCAGCAACCCTGCGCAAGGACGACGATGACTTCGGCCAGGCAGGCATCCTCTACCGCGACGTCTTCACCGACGAGCAGAAGGACCGCTTCAAGGAGACGCTGTGCGGACAGTGCATGGCCATCACCGTCGACCGCATCCGCGAACAGTTCTTCGAGTACTGGACCAACGTGGACGCCGACCTCGGCGTTCACCTGCGCGAGTGCTACAAGAGCTGCTCCAGCAAGAACGCTGCAACGGACGCACACGAAGACGCCTGATCAGCACCGCTGACACAGCCGCACTGAGCTCAGATCTGAAAGTCCAGAGCTGAGAAGCAGACAGCGCCCGGGTACCGCAAGGAGCCCGGGCGCTGCTGTTTTGACGTCGGCCTCAGGAGACGTGTCCGCCTGAACACATGTTGTGCGCGTACGTACCCGTACAGACTGTGTTTAGGCGAACATCTTTGCGGAAGAGCTTCGCAGCCACGCGCGCCTGACGGCCGGCCACACAGCTTCTGCCCACACGGTGTACCCGTGGTCATTGGGGTGGAAGACGTCCGATTCCATTGTGAAGAATTGCCGTGGAATCCCCAGGGTGCTACGCGACCACAGGGACGCTGTTGCCGCGTACAGTTCGGCAAGTTCAAGGTCGTTCTCAGCGGCCAGACGGCGGATCAGGGCATTCGCTGCACGGCATTTGCGCTCAAATGCGGGCAGACCGAAGCTCGGCACGGTTGATACGACAGTCCCCGCCGGCAGTGCCGGATACAGGCGCTCAGCAGTCCACGCGAATCCATCGTCAGTGAACGCGCGGTCGGCGATGTCGTTGCCGCCGATGACGCACATCGTGACATCAGCCTGAGCGAACATGCGCCCAGCTTTGAGTTCCGGAAGCTGCTGCTCCATGAGAAGCCACGAAGAGTCTCCCGGTTGGGCGATATTGCACACGAGAACCGGTGCGCCGGCCTCAGAAGCCAAACGCTTCAGTACAAGGCCGACATAGCCGCGGTCAGCGCTGGAAGCGCCCACTCCGCTGGCTGCGGAATCACCCAGAACATTGACCCTGAGGGGAGGCGCGTCACCGGACCAACCTGACACCGGACCAAACGAGCCGTCGGGGAAGAAGGCGAGCTCCGCCTCGTGAAAGTGCTTCCACCACCCGCGGCGGGTGCGGGCCTGCACCCCGTTCATCCATGCGGAACTCGACAGCCAGCCGGCTGTCGCACCGGCGGCCACACCTGCGGCGACCAGGGCGGCCCGGCCCCAGAGGGGCAGGCCCTGCGAACTAAGCGAACTCAGCCGGGACAGCGCGTTCACACTCGGGCGCCTTCAGCCCTGCGCTCGGCGTCGGTTTCGATCGAGTAGGTGCCCTCGCGCTTCTTGAACCAGCGGATGACCACCTGCGTGACGGGCAGGAACAGCACTTCGACCGCGACCTTGTACACAAAGCCGAACAGCACGTACTTGATGAACTCACCGCCGGGAATCACACCGGCAAAGGCCACGGTGCAGAAGATGACGGTGTCAGCTGCTTCGCCCACACCCGTCGAACCCAGCAGGCGAACCCACAGGGCGCGCTCGCCCATGCGACGTTTGATCCGCACAAGAACGAAGGCGTTGAGCATCTGGCCTACGGCATAGCCGGCAAGCGATGCCGCGACGATCCGCGGATAGAAGCCCAACACCGCGGCGAAAGCCTCTTGGCCGTCATAGCCGGGGCCGGGCGGGGCGATGATGACCAGCAGGAAGATGAGTGAGGCCCCCAGCTGCGACACAAAGCCCATGATGACGGCCTTGCGGGCGGCTGCGAAGCCGTACACCTCGGAAATGACGTCGCCCATGATGTACACGAACGGGAATAGGAAGGCGCCGCCGTCGGCCACAATCCAATAGTTGTCGGTGCTTTCGCCCATGGGGAAGAACGCGATGACCTTCGTGGCTGAAATGTTCGACACGAGCAGAGCCACGCAGAAGAACGCCAGAACAACCGCGTAGTAGCGCCCACGTGACGATGCGAAGGCAACCAGTCGCGCACCCGCGGTTTGGGCTGACTGTGCGGAAGCAGGACGGGATTCGTGGGGCTCTTGTCTTCCGGAGCCCGGGACAGTGTCAGCGTTCAACGTCGATTTCCTCTCCGCCGGTCAGGCGCAGCAGTTCCGCGTACGTCAGCGGGAACATCGAATCCGCGGTGCCGGCGGCCGCCCACAGCATGGGATAGGCCGCGAGCGCCCGGTCGATGAACGTGCGAATCGGCTTGCTGTGACCAGCTGGGGCAACCCCGCCGATCACCTGCCCGGTGGCTTCCTTCACCACGTCCGCGTTGGCCCGGCTGATCTTCCCGCCGGTCTGCTCTTCGACAAAACCCGTGTCCACGCGGTGCGCGCCGGAGGTCATGATGAGCACCGGTTCGCCGTCAAGCCGGAAGATGAGGCTGTTGGCAATCGCACCTGTCTCAATGCCCAGGTGAGCAGCCGCATCGGCAGCCGTGGGCAGGTGTACGGTGAAGATCGTGATCTCCCCGGTGATGCCGGCTTTGTCGAGGTCAGCCTGGACTCGCTGATTGCGTTCGTGCACGGTTCAGACCTCCCGAGGTGCTTCCGGGTGGGTTTCGGCAGGTGCCTGGGCGGGGGAGCCGGCGGCTGCCGAGGTGTCGGCGGGGGAGCCGACCGGCACCTCGGCCTGGGTCTGTTCTCGGGTTGGCAGACCGCGGCGGCGCAGCAGCGGATCGACGGTGGGCTGTTCGCCGAAGAACTGGGTGATGGCCTGTTCCGGGTCAACCGAGAAGCCCGGCGCCAGAATGGAGCGGCGGAACGCCTGACCGGACTCGGCCTTCAGGCCGCCCTGCTGGTCAAACCACTCGGATACGTAGGCGGCCAGCTGCTCTGACCACAGGTACGAGTAGTAGCCGGCCGCATAGCCGAAGCTGAAGGCGTGCATAAAGTACGGCGAACGGTAGCGCGGCTGCACGGACGGCGAGAACCCGGCGGCAGACAGCACCTCGGATTCGAAGTCGAGAACCGCCTCGATCTGTTCGCCCGGTTCCAGACCGTGCCACGAAAGGTCCAGAAGAGCGGCAGCCAGGTATTCGATCGTGCCGAAGCCCTGCCCGAACTTCTGCGCCTGCTTGATCTGCTCGACCAGGTTTTCCGGCAGCGGTTCGCCCGTTGTGATGTGGCGGGCGTAGTTCGGCAGAACATCCGGGTGGAGCATCCACATTTCGTTCAGCTGCGACGGGAACTCAACATAGTCCCGGGGGACCGAGGTGCCTGCCCGGCTGGGGTAGGTGGAATCGGCAAACAGTCCGTGCCACACGTGGCCGAACTCGTGGAAGAGCGTGTTGACGTCGTCCAGGCTCAGCAGGGCCGGTTCGCCGGGTGCCGGGCGGGGCACGTTCATCGTCATGGTGATGATGGGCTGTTCACCTGTCAGGCGGGCGCCGGTCACGAGTTCCGCCATCCACGCCCCACCGCGCTTGCTGGGGCGCGTGTACGGGTCGATGCAGACCAGGCCCAGAACTTTGGCGCCCTCGGAGATTTCCCACACCGTGACGGTTTCGTCCCACAGGCGGCCTGCGAAACGGTCGGTGACGTTTTCAAAGCTCAATCCGTACAGCACGCTCGCGGCGTAGAAAACACCGTCGTGCAACACCCGGTTGAACTCGAAGTACTTGCTGATTTCGCTGTGGTCGATGCCGTACAGCTGCGAACCCACGCGGCGCAGCCAGAACGGGATGTCCTCAGCGGCAAGCCTCTGCGGCTGCGCGGTCTTCTCAATCGTTGCGAGTTCACGCTGCAGCTGCTGATTGGCCGGCTCCAGCAGCGAAATGAGCAGACTCGAAGCCTGTTCCGGGTTGCCGGCCTGCTGCGGTTCAATCGCGTACTCGCTGAACGAGCTGTAGCCCAGCACACCGGCCAGAGCGGCGCGCAGCGCCGTGATGTCTGCAACCAGACCTCGGGTGTCACCCTCACCGCCGCGACTGCACCGATCAGCGGACGCAGCAAACAGCGCCGAGCGGGTCTCCGGATCGGTGAGTGATTCAGCCGGCGGCTGCACTGTCGTCGACTCCAAAGGCAGCACCCAACCGTCAACACCGCGTTCCTGCGCCTGGGCAGCGGCGGCGGCCAGCTGAGGCTCAGTCAGCCCGTCAGGTGAGTACGGGCCGCCGCGTTCAATCACAAAAGCCGAAGCGTTGGTTTCAGCCAGGACGGTGTTCGCAAAGCGGTTCTCCAAACGGGTCAGCTCCGCTGACACCGCCTCGACGCGCTTCTTGCCGTCATCGTCCAGGCGGGCGCCGGCGCGAATGAAATCAGCCAGGAGGAGCTGCAGGTGACGACGGTCTTCCGGCAGAAGGGAAGTGTCGTTGATCGCCTCAAGCCTGTTGAACAGGGCGGAGTTGAGCTCAACGCCGAGGAAAGCCGAGGACAGTTCCGCATCGATTTCCGCAAGCGCGTCGCTGTTGTCGTCCGTGTGGGCTGAACCCTGCAAGACACCGGCCACTGCGGACAGGCGGCGCAGCGGCTCCATCGCCTTTTCCAGGGCGACGACAGTGTTGTAGAAGTCAGCGGGTGATTCGTCCGAGGCGATCGCTTCGAGATCCTGCTGGAACTGAGTGAGAACAGCTGCGAGTGTGCTGCGGAGCTCCTCGGCGGACAGGTGGAAGTCCGGCAGCGTCAGCGATGCCGGGTGGGTTATCCAGGCGAGCAGCGAATCCGCGGGGGCTGCGCCGTCGGTGTGTTCGGGGATAGTGGACACGTGCTTCTCCTCTTACAGGCTCGGGCGTCAGACTGTACCTGCCGACGATGTCAGCCGAGCGCTGAGTATCGTGAACTTCGTGAGCAGCTTCGACGGATATCCGCGCGGGCACCGGCAGACGAAGAAGATCGAAATCGGTCTGCTCGTCGCGGGCCTGGCAACCTTCGTGCTGCTTTACAACACGCAAGCTATTTTGCCCTATTTCACGCGGGACCTGCGGATCTCCCCGTCACAGTCAGCCCTTTCGGTGTCCGTTGCAACGGCGGGTCTTGCGGTTGGGCTCATTGCGGCAGCCCCCGTTTCCGAGCGGATCGGCAGGGTCGCACTCATCCGCTTCTCCCTGCTGTCAGCAAGCGCGTTGGGCCTGGTGAGCGCCTTTGTCACCGACTGGCCGACCTTCCTCATTCTGCGCTTTGTCATGGGTGTTCTGTTGGCCGGGTTGCCCGCCACCGCAGCGGTGTATTTGAAAGAGGAAATCCACCCGGACTACGCGACGGCTGCTACGGGGATCTACATCTTCGGCACAACGCTCGGAGGTCTGAGCGCTCGCCTCATCACGTCCGGTGTTGTCAGCCTGCACGAACGGCTGGATCTGGGCGCGCCCCTAGGGCTGGATGCGGCTCACTTCGCTCTGTTTGTGTCAGCACTTGCTGCCTCTGCGTGTGCTGTGGGTGCGTGGCTGCTGTTGCCGCAGTCGCGCGGCTTTGCGCCCCACCCGGCGCATCCGCGGCAGCTTCTGCGCGACTTCGCCAAGGTTTTCACCGACCCTGTCCTGGTGGGCCTGTACGTGCTGGCGTTCTTCGGCATGGGTGCTTTTGTCGGTACGTTCAATGTTCTTGGCTTCCGCCTTGAGGCAGCCCCCTACGGTCTGTCGGTTGCCGTGGTCGGTCTGCTCTACCTGGCCTATCCGGTGGCAGGTTTTGTCGGCGCTCGCGCGGCACGGCTGGCCAACCGCTACTCAATGCGGGCGGTGATTGTCTTCGGTCCTCTGACTGCGCTGGTCGGTGTTGGACTGCTCGCGACCTCGCCTTTGGCGGTCATTGTGTTTGGTCTGCTGGTGCTCGCCTCGGGGTTCTTCATCACCCACTCGATCGCGTCTGCTTGGGTCCCCTCCCGAGGCGCCGCCCGCCTCGGTCTGCCCGCTCAGGCGGCCAGCATGTACATGCTGTTCTACTACATGGGGTCATCAGCAGCGGGGAACCTCACGCCGCTTGCCTGGCAGGACTTCGGCTGGTGGGGTGTCACCGCGATGACTGGTGCGTTCATGGGTGTGAGCCTGCTGATTGCGATTGGTTTGGCGAAGTCGAAGAAGGCCTGAGCGCTGCGGCCTGTGGGACCTAGACTGAACGGGTGAGCGCAATCACGATCAACGGCCGGAACGCGAACCCGTTTGTCATCGGGTTCCTCGGCATGCTCGGAGCAGGACTGGCGTACGGGCTCTTTCACCTGGTCGACGACCTCGCCGGTGTCATCGTCTGCATTGCCTGCGCGCTGTTCCTCGCACTCGGTCTTGAGCCGGTCATCCGGTTCCTCAACAACCGGGGAATCAAACGCGGATGGGCTGTCACCATCACGTCGCTGGCCGTCGTCATCGTCGCAGCCGGCGTTCTGCTGCTCGTCGTCCCGCCAGTGGTGCGGCAGGTGCAGCAGTTCATCGGCGACATCCCGCGGATCATCGACGACATTATTCATGAGCCGTGGTTTGCGAAGCTCGAAGACAACCTGCCGTTCGGCATCGACCTCAACGAGAGCCTTGAGAACGCCGGCGCCTGGGCCTCGAATCCTGCGAACCTCGCCAGCATCGGCGGTGGTGTTCTGACGCTCGGTGCGGGAGTCATGACGTTCACCACGAACGTCATCATCGTCATCATCCTCACCCTGTACTTCGCGGCGGGACTGCCCCGCATCAAATCGGCGTTCTACCGGCTCATGCCGGCACGCAAACGTGATGACGTTGAGGACGTCACGGAGGAGATCACCGGTTCGGTTGGCCGCTACATCCTGGGCCAGAGCGCGCTCGCGGCCACCAACGGAGTGCTGTCGGCGGTGTTCCTCACCATCATCGGGGCTCCGCTGCCTGCCCTTTTGGCGTTCATCGCCTTCCTCGGTTCGCTCATTCCACTGGTCGGGACGATCTCGGCATCATGCGTCATTGTGGTGTCGTGCCTGATGAGCTCACCCACCCTGGCGCTCATCGCCGCGATCTACTACCTGGTGTACATGCAGATTGAGGCCTACGTCTTCAACCCGCGCATCATGAAGGCTGTGACCGACGTTCCCGGGCCGATCGTCATCATCGCCGCGATTGCCGGAGCGACGCTCGGTGGAGTGCTCGGGGCTATTGCATCGATTCCTGTCGCAGCGTCACTGCTCATCATCTACCGCAGGGTCGTCGTCCCACGCCAAGACGCGAAGCACTAGCGGAAGCCCTCTGAGCACGGGTGGCCGCAACGCGAGAGGTGTCAGTGCTGAACCTCAGCACTGACACTTCGGAAATCAGTCGTCGACCGTGCACATGCCGTATTTCGGTTCGACGTTGAACAGCCCGTAGTGGTCGATGGTTGAGCCATTGCTCTTGCAGTGGCCAGTCCAGCCCGTGTATTCCTCATCGAGACTGTCCGTGGAGTGGCCGGGCAGGTAGAGCTCGAACTCCTCGCCTTTTTCAAAGCCGTACGGCTCAGCGTATTCGATCGTACGACCGTCCCTTTCGGTCTTTTCGCCCGTCGGGGTGGTCGTCTTCAGGTCTTTGAGTTTGAGCTTGTACGTGTATTCGTCAACCCGTTTGGCGACTTCGAAGCGACCGTTGAATTCAGCGGTGTGCTCGCCGCGGACGTTGGCATCTATGTATGAGCCGGTGAACTTGCCGTCCTTTTCCATCGTGATGCTTGTGTTCCACGCGCCAGCGCCAGACGAGAATACGAACATCTTGCCCTCGAGTTCGGCAAGGGCTTTCTTTCCGCCAGAGCCTTCGGGGTAGATTTCGCGTGAGTAGGCGTAGAGCTCCAGCGGCTCTTCTGCCTTGAACAGTTCGGCATTGACCATTTCTCGGCTCTTTTTGCCGTCAAACGGGTTGCCGGCTTTTTCGCTCGCGTTGAACTTGGCTTCCAGAGGGGCTGTCGCCGTCACATCGGCGCTTCCGGCGTAGGTGCCGTCAAGGCCGGGAAGCTCAATGAGCTCGGCTTTGTCGGATTTGGGTTCGGCCTTTTCGAGCGAAGCATCGAAGTCAGTGTCAATGCCGGTTGTGATCTCTGGGCCGGCGATCCCGAAGACGCTGCTGGTGAGGTTCACATTGACCGCGCCGTGCCCTGAAGCATCGAGGTTGTCCTGATCTGCCGCGGCGATTTCAAATGTCTGCTCGCTCTCTTCGTCAATGGGCGACAGACCCTCGCCGGACAGGTAACGGTACCCGACGGTCCGCTCGAGACTTGATTTGACGGTCGCATCCGCTTCTGTGTCAACACTGCCGTTGGCCGAAACAGAAAGCTCGTTGACCAGAGTGACAGGGAAGTCATCGACGATGATCGTCACCGGCAGAACCTGCTTGGTGAAGAGGTCTTTGTTCCAATCGCCCGGGTTCTGCAGCTTGAACTCGCTGTCGAGGTTCAGGTCGGCTTTCGTCTCGAAGTCGATTTTGCCGTTCTCGGCGACCCTCATGTTGAGCGACAGGGCCAAAGATCCGGTGGCGTCGAGTTCGTCACCCGAATACGAAAAGATTTCCCCATCGGCTGCGACGGGGGCCGCGTGCGCCGGTGCCGCGCCAAGCGGGTTCCCCTTGGACGGGCCGTGGTCGTCAAGCGTGTGATTGCCGTCCGGGTCGATGTTGATGTCGAGGTTGATATCGGCCTTTTTGATTGCATCAGTCAGAGCAGCCTGCTCAGTCTCGAGCACCATTTCGCCGTCCTGCTTTTTAACGGAGGTGACTTTGCGCAGGAAGCCGTTCGGAGCTGCTTGGCCTGTCCCTCCGGCGACGATTGCGCCTTCTGCGATCGAGCTGTCCTCGTCGATCGTGACGCTGTCCTCGGTGACATCGTGGACGGTGAAGCCGTCTTTGCCACCGGCGATGTGCACGTTGGGCTTGAGCGTGAGTGTGGAGGGTTTCTTTCCGAGGGCGGCGAACATGACCCCGCCTACGACGAGTGCGACCACTGCCACGATCGCGATGATGATGCTTTTGCGCATGACCTTCTATTCCTCTGTCTGGACACGACGATCGCTGCTGAAAATCGCAGTTCAATAGTCAACAGTGACGGCGGCGAAGATTTCTGTGCGATACCCTTCCTCAATTCTATGCCAGTTTCGAACTAAATGGCCCAGATCTCCAGATGTGAAACGTTGCCTTCCAAACCACGTGACCGCATGTAGCCTGGCTCACATGACTGAACGATTTCCTGACGCAGTTCTGACAGACCTGCCCGACGACATCCGACAGCGGATCGAAGCAGAAGCCGAAAAGTCCGGTTTCGTTCCCAACGTATTCATCAAACTGGCTCGCCGACCCGCAGAGTTCCGCGCGTTCTTCGCCTACTACGACGCGCTCATGGACAAAGACACCGGCAGCCTGACAAAAGCCGACCGCGAAATGATCGTGACAGCCACCTCGTCAGCCAACGGGTGCCTGTACTGCGTCGTCGCCCACGGGGCGCTGCTGCGCCTGTTCAAGAAGAGCTCGGACATTGCAGACAAAGTGGCCGTCAACTACAAGCATGCCGACCTTGAACCCCGCGAAGAGGCCATGCTCGACTTCGCCATGAAAGTCTGTACCGACCCCGCAGACATCAGTGAAGACGACTTCACGCGCCTGGCCGAGCACGGCTTCGATGACGAAGACGTGTGGGACATCACCGCCATCACCGGGTTCTTCGGCCTGTCCAACCGCATGGCCACAGTGTCGGGAATGCGGCCAAACCCCGAGTTCTACACGCTCGGCCGGGTGCCGAAAGACATCTACCAGCAGCTGAACAGCTGACCGAAGCGCACGAGGTGGGGCTCACCTGGAAAGGTGAGCCCCACCTCGTGAGTATGCTCCTGATTTCGAGACACCCCTTGTCTGCCCGCGAGCAGGTGCGTAGTTTGAGGAGAGGACATCGACGTCCTGCAGCACTGCACCTGAAGTCTCAAAGGAGAGAATCATGACGGTCTACGCAGCACCCAACACACCTGACAGCAAGGTGACCTTCAAGTCCCGCTACGACAACTGGATCGGCGGGCAGTGGACGCCGCCGAAGGCCGGACGCTACTTCGAAAACCCCTCCCCGGTTACCGGCAAAGTCTTCTGCGAAGTCGCGCAGTCAGACGCTGACGACATCGAGGCAGCACTCGACGCCGCGCACAAAGCGGCCCCCGCATGGGGCAAAACAAGCCCTGCTGAACGCGCGCTCATCCTCCACCGGATTGCCGACCGGATGGAAGAGAACCTCGAAATGCTCGCTGTTGCCGAAACATGGGACAACGGCAAGGCGATCCGCGAACCGCTGACGGCTGATATTCCGCTGGCCATCGACCACTTCCGCTACTTTGCCGGCGCAATCCGCGCTCAGGAAGGCCGCCTGTCGCAGATTGACGACAACACGGTTGCCTATCACTTCAACGAACCGCTCGGCGTGGTCGGCCAGATCATTCCGTGGAACTTCCCGCTGCTCATGGCGGTGTGGAAGCTCGCTCCCGCTCTTGCTGCGGGCAACGCGGTGGTTCTCAAACCGGCCGAGCAGACACCCGCCTCGATCATGGTGCTCATTGAGCTGATCGGCGACCTGCTGCCCGACGGCGTGGTCAACATCGTCAACGGCTTTGGCGTCGAAGCGGGTAAGCCGCTGGCCTCGAACAAGCGCATCGCGAAGATCGCGTTCACCGGTGAAACGACCACCGGCCGGCTCATCATGCAGTACGCATCGCAGAACCTCATTCCCGTCACCCTGGAACTGGGCGGCAAGAGCCCCAACGTGTTCTTCGAAGACGTCATGGCAGCTGATGACACGTTCCGGCAGAAGGCGGCCGAGGGCTTCGCAATGTTCAGCCTCAACCAGGGTGAAGTCTGCACCTGCCCGTCGCGCGCATTCGTGCAGGAGAGCATCTTCGACGACTTCGTCGAACTCGGCCTTGAGCGCGTCCGCAACACCAAGCAGGGCAACCCGCTGGACACGGACACGCAGATTGGCGCGCAGGCTTCGACCGATCAGCTTGAGAAGATCAAGTCGTACCTGCAGATCGGCAAGGACGAAGGCGCAGAAGTGCTCATCGGCGGTGAGCAGAACCACCTCGACGGCGACCTCGCCGATGGATTCTACGTCCAGCCGACGGTCTTCAAGGGCGACAACAGCATGCGGATCTTCCAGGAGGAGATCTTCGGCCCCGTCCTCGCGCTGACATCGTTCACCGACTACGACTCTGTCATCAAGGAAGCGAACAACACGCTCTACGGCCTGGGTGCCGGTGTGTGGTCGCGCAACGGCGGCATCGCGTACCGCGCGGGTCGTGACATTCAGGCCGGCCGCGTGTGGGTGAACAACTACCACAACTACCCGGCGCACGCTGCGTTCGGCGGCTACAAGTCGTCCGGCATCGGCCGTGAGAACCACCTCATGATGCTCGACCACTACCAGCAGACCAAGAACCTGCTGGTCAGCTACGACGAAAACCCCATGGGATTCTTCTGACAATGGCTGACGACATCACCGGAGACCAGGACGGCACCACAGTGACCGCGCAAGTCGAAGCGCGGCCTGAGATCGATGGTGAACAGCGCTCGCGCGTGGGGCTGAGCCCGGCGGCGGTGGAGCTGCTGCAGAAGCTCACACAGCAGCATGGCCAGCTGATGTTCCATCAGTCCGGCGGATGCTGTGACGGGTCTGCTCCCATGTGCTATCCGGAAGGTGAGTTCCTCACCGGAGGGTCGGACGTGCTTTTGGGCACGTTCACTCTGCCCGATGTGCCCGCAGAGTCTGCGGAGATCGGCTTCTGGATGTCAAAGGAGCAGTTCGAGTACTGGAAGCACACCTACCTGCTGGTTGATGCAGTGCCCGGCAGGGGCGGTGGCTTCAGCATCGAAAGCCCCACGGGGCTGCGGTTCCTCATCAGGTCGCGGCTTCTGGACTGACCCCAAAGCACGAGGTGGGGCTCACCTGGGAAGGTGAGCCCCACCTCGTGCTTTGTGTGGAGAAGGTCAGTCGGTGCTTTCCTCGGTGGCCGATTCGCTGGGAGCCGAGGTTCCCTCCGTGGAGGGGTCGGTCGCGTCAGCCGACGGCGATGCCGAGGCGGCGTTTTCCTTCATGGCTTCTTCGGCTGCTTCGCGCTGGTCAGCCGGGATGGCCGACAGGGCGGTCCAGTCGTCCCATTCGTAGGTCCAGTCCGCAACATCTCCCGAGGCGGGGCTGAGCGAAACGCTAGAGCCCTTGATTTCGACGGGGTCGCCGTAGAGGGCGGAGTTGAAGTACTTCTGCGCGCTGCCCGGTGCGAGGTTGACGCAGCCGTGCGACACGTTTGCCGAACCTTGCGAGCCGACCGACCACGGTGCGCCGTGGATGAACTCGCCGTTGTTGTGGATGCGCACTGCGTGCCTGGTGGGGGTTTCGTAGTCCCACTGCTGGCTGCGCATGACGTAGTACTCGTGCTTGGACATCACGATATGCGTGCCGTTGTGGGTTTCCGTGCGCGAACCGGAACGGCCGAAGGACGCGGGGAAGTCCCACTTGGTTTCGCCGTTTCGCTTGACGACCATGCGGTGGGTCTTGGTGTTGCCCTCAACCACCTGGTTGCGGTCGACCGTGAACTTCAGTTCGACGTCCTTTTCGCCCTTCTGCCTCTTGCCCATGGGGACGTCCTTGAGGTTCATCCGAAGGTCAACGTCGGTGTGCTCGGGCCAGTATTCGCGCGGCCGATAGTGGATGCGTGAAATCCCGTCGACATCGGGAAGCCAAGCCCAGGAGCCTTCGACGTCGCGGTCGTTGCCGTCAGAGTCTTTGAAGGTCAGGCCCAGGCGGCTTTCCACGGTTGCGCGGAACTCCTCCGGCACTGTGCTGCCGAAGTTCACAATAATGGGCGCACCGACGCCGACCTTCTGGTTGTCGCCGATGAGGGTGCGGGCGCTGATCTCGGTGCGTTCGAGCTTGTCGGTGTCGACCGTGCCAGTGAGCGTGTGCTCCTTGCCGTCAGCATCGAGTGCCGAAGCGGTCCACGTGTAGGTCGAATCGCCGGCCAGCCGGTAGGAAGACTCCCACGCGGTCTGCTGATCGTCGGAGGCTTCTTCGCCGGTTGAAGCCGAGGGGTCAGAGGATGCGTCAGCCGACGGGTCAGTGGACGCGTCTGCCGAAGAGTCAGCGGAGGGGGTAGCGCTTTCCGAAGCGTCCTCTGAAGATTCGTCTGAACTGTCTGAGCTGTCGGCTGCGTCAGTGGCGCCGTCGGTCGGCTCTTCTGAAGCGCCGTCGGAGGAGTCCTTGAATTCACCCAGGTCGACAAGGGCGCCTTCGGCGTCGTCGTCGATCAGCTGGACGTTTTCGAATGTGCCATCAGTGACTTTGAGCGCGAGCTTCTTTCCAGGCGCGTCCGCGGTCACTTCAACCGTGGGCTTGGGAATCTCTTTTTTGGCGATCGGATTCGTTTCGTCAACAACCGAGCATCCGCTGATGAGCAGAAGAGCTGACGTTGCCGCTGCAGCAGCGGACAAGAGGCGAAATCGCACGCGGGACCCCTTCGGAAAAGCTGATATAAAGCGCTGTTGAGCAGTGATCGGGCAACGCGCTGATGCTGCCCGAGGTACGGTTTTGAGCTTCCGCGATTCTACCTTTCGCTTTTGGTTGCAATGTTGCATCTTGATTGCGAAAGGGTCACAGGCGATGTGTGCCCACCATCAGCACTGGTCCGCGCCGTGAAGGGAAGTTATAAGAAAGTGATAGACCGCGGTGGGGCGCCTTGAAGACGATAAGGGCCCTCCGCGCACCCAGTAGAGCTTGCTTACCCTTGCTACCTTCCGGTCCTGGGGGAGTTCACAAGATGCTGCCACGCGAAGGGCCGAATCGAGTATAGGCCATGTGGGAACGACAAAGCGAACGCGCAGGGGTGGAGTGGGGGAGTGCGGGCAGTTTTTAGGACATCTATAGGACAGCCCCTCTTTTCGCGATGCGGGCAGTGCGGTTTGCGCAGGCTGTGTTCATCTGCGGTTTACGGCTGATTCGTCCTTCCGCACAAACTTCTGTATGCTGTCTTGCGGAGGATTCGCATAGCGGCCTAGTGCGCACGCCTGGAACGCGTGTTGGGTTAATAGCCCTCAGGGGTTCAAATCCCCTATCCTCCGCGCGATGAAGAAGGCCCCTGACCATTCGGTCAGGGGCCTTCTTCTTGTTTTGGTGGAGCGCTCCAGTGCTGATGGTGGGCCGTACATCGGCCCACGGTGCCCGGATTCGTCACGGTCGAGCACTTATTCGCACTGCTCCTGCCTGGCTACACTGTTTCCAGCACCGAATCTGCGATGCGAGTGAGGGTAAGCCGTTGAAGACTGCGACCGATGCCGTCCGCTACTCTGTTTCGACTGTTTCCGCGATTCTCCTGACCCTGCTGATCGAAACGGCCTGGATTCTCCTGCTGCGCCCCGACTCGACGGGCAGATCACTGTCTACTGAGCTCCTCGTCCTCTTCTACCTGCTGTTCTGGAACTTTTTCGTCATCATCTACGTCACGTGGACGATACGGTGCTACAAGCCCCTCAACGGATCGGCGCTCATCGGCCAGGTGCGTCGCGAAGTCCGGGTGCAGAAGCGCTGGTGGGCGCGGGCGCTCGGATTCACTGGTGCGACGAACTTCGCCGTCACCGCTGCCGCCTTCGCCATCTTCCTGACCGTAGTGCTCGCCCAGACTGAGGTAGTGCGCCAGTCACCGCTCTACTTAGCACTCGGCATCGTCGCTGTTGCCGCGGCCTGGGCCTTCATGGTTCTCGCCTTCGCCTCCGCCTACATGCACCTAAACGTGCCCGATGCCGACAAGCGCCACATCCGCTTCCACAGCGAACCGCCCGAGGATTTCGACGACTACCTCACCCTGGCAGTGCTCGCCTCGACGATGGCTGCCGGCTTTTCAGCAGAGATCCGTACGAAGGCTGCCTGGAGGCAGGTGCGCACCAACGTCGTCGTCGCCTTCGGGTTCAACTCGCTCGTGCTCGCGATGATCGTCTCGGTCGTTATCTCCGCTCTGACTCGGTGACGGCACCGCGGCCGGAGACACCGGCTGCGGCGGCCGGTGCGATGAGTGCTCGAGCTTGTACCCAGGTGAAGGCGGCGAGCACAAAGAAGAGTGCCGCGTCGAGGGCTATGTAGATGACATGCACTGAACTGCCCGCTTCTGCAGTGCCGGCGAGCACGGCTTCAGTGCGCGTATTCAACAGCGGGCGCACGACTGCTACCTTGACGATCAGCAGTCCGGCGATCGTCGCCAGCAGTGTCCAGGCCGGGCGGATGTGCCGGGTCGTGACGACGGCTGCAATGAGGATGAGCGCGAGCACGCCTTCGACGATGTTCATCGCAGTGAACACAAGCCGTCCGATGCCCAGCCCCAGCGGGATCGTGATGCCGGGGGCCTGGAACTTCAGCGGCGCCTCAATGAGGTCGATGGCGATGATGAGACCCAGCCAGATGGCAGGGATGACAAGGCGGGCAGTCAGAGCGGCAGAACGCATGGCCGCAGTCTACGTCCAGTCGGCGCCGCTGTCGTCAGTTGACCAGCATGCTCAACCGATGATCCCAAAACGGCAGCCGGCCTTCCAGGTCATTGGCCGCCGCGGGTCATGCGGATCTCAGCCAGATCATCAGCGGCTGCATCGACGTTGCGGGTGCCGTCGGGTGTGAAGCCATTGCGGGCGTAGAAGCTGCGGGCGCGCGGATTGTCCTCAGCCACCCACAGGGTGGCCGGCGCAGTGCCGATCGCCGCATCCAAAAGCGCCTGGCCGAGGCCTGCCCCGTAGTGACGGCTGAGGATGTACAGCGCCCACAGCTCCAAGCCGGTGCGGTCGTCATCGCGGGCCTCGCCGACGCTCGCGAACCCGACGACATCGGTGCTCGGCAACAGGCCCAGTGACGTGACCGGGGTGCTGGGATCGGTGCGAACGGCCAGGCGCGTGCGCGCACATGATTCCGGCTGCGTCAGCCACTGTGCCCACTGCTCGGTGCGGGTGGCCAACACCGCATCGTCGTAGAAGCGCTCGTCCAGCAGGTGGCCGTAGGCCTCCCGCCATCCGGCGACGTGCACGCGCGCAATCGCAGCCCCGAGCTCGACGTCGGGCTGTGGAGTGGCCTGCGGGGTGATGATGGCGAACGGCATGACACCACGCTAGCGGAGGACTTGGACTTGTCTAGACTCATGGGCATGACCTTCTCGATCATTGACGTCGGCAACGAGCTGCTCGAACGCGCCGCCGACGAACCGACGAAGCTGGCGACCAAACGGATCCCCTCGGATAATGCCGCAATCGTGTGCATGCTCATCGCGATGCGTGCGGGCGCGCAGCTGTCCGACCACCCCAACCCCGGTGAGGCGGTCATTACAATCCACCGCGGAGCCGCCACCCTGACCGGCGAATCCGGTGAGGCGATCACCCTCGACTCCGGTGAGACTGCCGACATCCCACAGGAGACCCACCGGCTTGATGCTGACCGTGACACGATCGCTGTGCTCACTCTCGTCCACCGCAGCCGCCTGCAGTCCTGAACCGTCGCCGGTCAGTAGCTGAACGTCACTTCGAGAGGGCCTCGATGAGTGCGGCGTTGAAGACCTCCAGATCACCGGGGTTGCGAGAGGTGATGAGGTTGCCGTCGACGACGAGTTCGGAGTCCTCCCAGGCTGCCCCGGCGTTCTGCATGTCGACCTTGATCGATTCGTACGAGGTCAGCGTGCGTCCCTTGGCCAGACCGGTCTGGGCGAGGATCCAGGGAGCGTGGCAGATCGCAGCGACAGGCTTGTCGGCTGCGAAGAACGCCTCAACGAGTTTGCTTGCATCTGCATCAAGGCGCAGTGAGTCGGCGTTGAGCGTGCCGCCGGGCAGTACGAGCATGTCGTAGTCATCGGCATTTGCATCCGCGACCGGGACGTCGACGTCGAAGACCTCGGCGTGCTCCCAGTCGCCTTCCATTGGGTGCCTCCGTCGCAGATTCACGCTTTAATGCAGAGTCACGCGTTGTTGCAGCGCATTAACGCGTGAGTCTGCATTACCGCGCAAATCTGGCCCGCGGGGTGTGCATTCTTTGTGAAGCGCCGTTCCCGCGAATATAAACCGATGCTGTCGACCAATGTCCCCGGTTAGTCCACCGAAACCTCACCCGCGAGGAGGGAAGTTCTCCATGTCAATGACCACCGGCTGGTAGTCGTCGTCAGCCTCGTAGACCACATCACCGGATTCCGACAGGTCCCACTCATCGGCATGGTCCTCGTGGATCCCGTTGGCGATAAGCGCCAGCGCGGCGCGCTGCGCTCCGCGTGTGTTGCCCATCGCAGCTACAGCGGACGACGACGTTGCCTCGACCGCATCCGCCAAGCCGCGGACATCGAACTCGAAGAACACCACAGACCCTTCGGCACCGCGCATCGGCATCGTCATGATCGGCCCGGCGATTCTGATGTCACCGACGGCGCCGAGGAGCTCTGCGAGCTGCCCCGCAAGCAACAGGTCTGAGTCTTTGATCGGTTTTCCCATCAGCACTTCTTCGTTGGGTAGGAGGTGATTACGTTCTTGCCGCCATGAGACACGGGGGCCTTGACCGCGAACCTGTCGTAGACCTTGCCGTTATACCGAAGCTCAATCGGCGCGCAGTAGGCGTACGTATCGTTCGCTTGTCTGGTTGCGGATTTCGGTTTCTTCAGGGCCTGTTTAGTCGCAAACTCCATCATGTCGTACCAGCCCGATCCTGCAGCTTTGTTTTCCCAATCGCTCTTGTGTCGCTCGCCGATGTGCCGCAGTCCCCAGCCTGCTTTGCCGTATGAACCGCATCGGAGGTATGCCTTGTTGCCGCCGAATCCCTTGACGCCTGCTCGCGAATAGGTGGCAACTTTCGTCCGATTCTTTGCTTTATAGCCGCAGTGCGGGACCGGTACTGCTGTCCGGGCCGACGCCGATGGTGGAGGGGCTGTGATGAGTATCGAGTCCCCGCCAGCGACAACTTCGATTTCACCGCCGTTGTAGCGCAAGTCGCCCGGTGTATGAGAGCTTGAGTCCACAGCTTTCGGAGCCATGGCAGTGAAGTCTTCACCTACCTCGGCATGGGCCGGTGATGCGCTGCTGCAGGGCGCCAGCAGCAACCCGGTGGTGAGCGCTGCAGCGGCCACGGCTACGACAGGGGGGAGTGATATAGGTTTCTGGGTCAAGGGTCTTCCTTTCTTTGCTGTCTGCAGACGGCAAAGCCGACACCTGTCAGCACTGTTGATGCTAAAGAGTTGCATAATGTCCGTCAATGGTCAGACGGTTGCGCCCCCGTACAAGGACGCAGGAGAGCACACCATAAGTGCGCGGGATGTGTCAGTGGTCGGTGTGTGTAGTGCTAGCTCCACACAGAAAGGCATGGAAATATACGACGCATTCAGCAAGGCAGGCCATCGCGTTGCCTGATGTGGACTTGTCATCGTTCCCTCGCGTAGCTGCGTTCACAGCCTGGGAAAAGCCTCGGCATACCGTCGCATGTGGTCACCTCGCTTGAAAGCCGACCGCTGGTGCGAAAGGGTGAGAAGACCAGGCGTCGCACCAGTGGCGCCGCTGACAGCTCAAGGAGAAGACATGGGCCTCGGAGACGACATCAAGAGCAAGGCTGAAGATCTCAAGGGCCGCGCCAAGGAAGCTGCCGGCGCTGCATCTGACGACAGCGGCCTCAAGGCCGAAGGCAAGGGCGACCAGGGCAAGGCCAAGCTCGACCAGCTCAAGGGCGACATCAAGGACGTCGCCGACAACTTCAAGAACTGACCGGCTGGACGCAGCCGCGGTGTTCATCACCGCCTAGATCACGAGGTGCCGCTCACCTGGAAAGGTGAGTGGCACCTCGTCATTTGGGGTGGGCCGGGATCAGGCCTTGGCGTACCACTCAGCATTGCCGACAGCAGCACCGTGATCGGCGATGAGCATGCGGATGGGGGAGGCCGCCTCGTCATCGGCAGTGGGCGGGGTCGAGAAGAAATCGAATGAAAGATCGTCCGGGCGCTGGGAACCGTGCAGCACATTTGTGTGTGCCAAATAGTTCACGGCGGGACCGGTGATCAGATATGAGTGTGCGTTGGAAAGTTCGACGATGAGGACATCGGGATTGTGCCCGTGCACAGCATCGACATCCAGATGGGCAATCGGCGTCACGGCCTTGCGCAGGCGACGCAGGGGGATGATGCGCGCCAGGCCGATTTTGATGAAGTAAATGCCAGGCACAACGATCAGCAGCGACGCGAGCGCCGAAATCGTCTTGGCAGGGCCCGAAAGCGGCGAGGTCAGGACCGTGTAGACAAGACCGGCGGAGAAGAAGAAAAAACCGAAGCCGCTGATGAAGTTCCAGCTGGGCTGATTGATTTCAGAGGTGATCCACAGCTGATCCTCCTGGCGCAGCTGCGGACGCTCCGCGGGATTCGTGGTCACAAGTGCCTTTCTACGGGGCTTCTGTGCAGATCAGTTTATCGGGGTCTTCTCAGCTGAAGTTCACCTGCTGAGCTTTACAGGCCGGGGGCAGATGCGAAAGTGTGGAAGAGTAGTCGATACGAAAGGAGTCTGAACAATGGGACTCGGAGATAAGTTCAACGACGCCAAGGACAAGTTCAACGACGCGAAAGACACCGTCAACGAACACCAGGACGACATCAACAACGCCAAGGACAAGGTGAACGAAGTCAAGGACAAGTTCAACAAGTGACTTCGTTCGGAACGGTCCGGTAAGTCCGGACCTGTCCGGCAAACCAAAGGGCGACTGCGGTTATCCACCGCAGTCGCCCTTTGGTTTGCCCGTGGCTCAGCCCATGACTGATGCGGCGACAGTTGCCGCGGCCTCTGTCAGTTGTTCTCTGCGCTCGTCGGTGACGTCGCCGGTGAAGACAACCGCGGGCGCTGCGAGCTTCCATCCCAGGCCAGTGGTGATCTGCTCCATTGCCCTTTCAGCGCCGGTCGTGTCGAATCCGCCGCGGATCCAGTACGTGAAGGGGCGGCCCTTGGTGGGTTCGCGCACATCGTCATACACGGTGTCGAAGAAGTGCTTGAGCGCGCCGGAAATGTAGCCGAAGTTCGCGGTGGTGCCCAGCACGTAGGCGTCAGCGGCAAGAACATCGTCAACGGTCGCCTCGAGAGCCTGGCGCTCAATGAGTTCAACGCCTTCCAGCTCTGGCATGCATATGCCCGCCCGTGCCGCCTCGGCAAGCGGTGTGACCGTGTCGGTGGGGGAGTGGTGAACCAAGAGTACGGTAGCCATACGGCCACTGTATCGCCGCAAGGAGCCACATGAGCATTATTCGCGACCCGCTGCGCGGGATCGTCCGCCCGGAACCCAGCCACACGGACGAAGAGATCCTCGACGTGCTGTGCTCCCGGCCGGTTCGCGACTGGGCCGTTCTCACTGGAGCCGGGTTCAGCACGGATTCGGGGCTGCCGGACTATCGAGGCCCATCGTCGGTCAACCGTCGTCCCATGACGTTTCAGCAGCTGACCGCATCCCGGGAAAACCACACCCACTACTGGGCGCGATCCTGGATGGGGTGGTCCTTCATGCGTGATGCCCAGCCCAATGAAGCGCATTTGTCGTTGGCCCAGCTGTACCCGGCGGCACTCCTTACACAGAACGTCGATGGCCTGCACCAAAAGGCAGGTTCGCGGGGAGTTCTCGATCTCCATGGCCGCTTGGATCGCGTTGTGTGCCTGGACTGCCGGGCGATGTACGACCGCGAATGGGTGCAGCAGAGGCTTGATGAGGAAAACGCGGCTTTCCTGCGCGATCACGGGGAAGTCATCGACATGGTTGAGATAGCTCCCGATGGCGATGTTCCGCTGAGGGACACTGCGGACTTTCGCATGATCGACTGTTCTGCCTGTGGCGGTCTGCTCAAACCGGATGTGGTGTTCTTCGGCGAAACAGTGCCCAGGGAGCGCTCCCTGGATGCGGCTGCCGCGGCTGCCGCAGCTCCGGGCCTGATAGTGGCTGGGACGTCGCTGGCGGTCATGTCCGGCCTGCGCTTTGTGCGTCAAGCCGCCAGAGAAGGCAGACCGGTGGTCATCATCACCGATGGGCCGACCCGGGCTGATGAACTGGCCGACTACCGGTCGCTCAGTCGTGTGGGGGAATTCTTCCGGGCCTGGAAAGACAGAGTGCTTGGGTGATGCGCCGCTTTTGAATGGAGCTTCTGCGCATTTGGGCGTATCCAAATCCGCACTGTGTGACTAGGCTGGGACACATGACGAATTTCGCCCGTTCCGAGAGGCTCACGCTCGCGGCTCTTCTCCGCGAAGTCGGCCCAGATGCCCCTACTCTCTGTGACGGCTGGAGCACGCGCGATCTCGCCGTCCACATCGTCATCCGCGACCGCTATCCGTCCGCCATGGCGGGCGAAGCGACCGAGACGACCGCCAAAATTCCGTTCCTGAGCAAGCGCTCTGAGCAGCGCCGGAACGAACTCAGCGAACTCGACTGGAAGCAGCTCGTCGGGATGGTCGCAGAAGGTCCCGGGGTGTTGTCTCCGGTCGGCTGGGGTCCAGGTGAAATCCTTGCGAACACAGTCGAGTTCTACGTGCACGTAGAAGATGTGCGCCGGGCTCGCCGCGGGTGGACCCGCCGCAACATCCTGCCCGAACTCGAACAGCAGCTGTGGTCGGCGCTGCCGACCATGGTGCGCCTTCCCCCGTGGCGGCCGGAAACGGCAGTGAAGTTCATTGCCCCGGGAATTGGGGAGTTCTCGTTCGGCAAGACCGACGTCAAGTCGAAAGTCGTCTCCGGCAAGCCCTCTGAAATTGTGCTCTATGCGCTTGGGCGACAGGAGCAGGCTCAGGTCGAGGTGCGCTCGGAGAAGATCTGAATGGGGCCTGGCGCAGATCTCATGTCAGTGCCTCCCAGTAGGCTGTAGACGTGTCAACAGCTCTGTATCGTCGCTATCGCCCCGACACCTTCGACCAGGTGATCGGGCAGGAACACGTGACCGACCCGCTCAAGGCCGCTTTGGCCGGTGGTCGGGTCAACCACGCGTACCTGTTCTCCGGCCCACGCGGCTGCGGCAAAACCACCAGCGCGCGTATCTTGGCACGCTGTCTCAACTGCGCGGAAGGCCCCACGCCCACGCCGTGCGGTGAGTGTGCCAGCTGCCGCGATCTCGCCACTGGCGGTCCGGGATCGCTGGACGTCGTGGAAATCGACGCCGCTTCGAACTCCGGTGTTGACGATGCGCGTGACCTGCGTGAACGCGCTGTCTACGCGCCGGCTCGAGACCGCTACAAGGTGTTCATCCTCGACGAAGCCCACATGGTCACCCCGCAGGGCTTCAACGCGCTGCTCAAACTGGTGGAAGAACCTCCGGAGCACGTCAAATTCATCTTCGCCACGACCGAACCCGAAAAGGTCATCGGCACTATTCGCTCGCGCA
The DNA here is from genome assembly GCF_001806795.1 of Brevibacterium sp. HMSC22B09. Classification (NCBI taxonomy): domain Bacteria; kingdom Bacillati; phylum Actinomycetota; class Actinomycetes; order Micrococcales; family Brevibacteriaceae; genus Brevibacterium; species Brevibacterium sp. HMSC22B09. The sequence goes on from NZ_KV786013.1 coordinate 25,004, forward strand.
CGCACCACTACCCGTTCCGCCTGGTGCCGCCGGACACCATGACCTCGTACCTGGATCACCTGTGCCAGCAGGAAGGTGTGCCGGTGGGCAAGGGCGTGCTGCCGCTCGTTGTCCGCGCTGGCGGCGGTTCAGTGCGTGACTCCCTGTCTGTTCTCGATCAGCTGATCGCAGGGTCAGGGCCAGACGGAATCGACTACGGACGGGCCACGGCTCTTCTGGGCTATACGCCTGATTCGCTGCTGGGTGACATCGTCGATGCCTTCTCGGCGGGCGACGGTGCGGCTGTCTATCGCGTGGTCGATCGGGTTATCGAATCCGGGCAGGACCCCCGCCGTTTTGTTGAAGACCTCCTGGAGCGCATTCGCGACCTCCTGGTGATCAGCACCTCCCCGCAGAACGCTCGCGCCTTCCTGCCGCAGGCTCCCGAAGACCTCCTGGAACGGCTCGTCCAGCAGTCACAGACCCTCGGTCCGGCAGAACTGTCCCGCGCCGGCGACCTCCTCAATGCCGGTCTTTCAGAAATGACCGGAGCGACATCACCGCGCCTGCAGCTCGAACTCATCTGCGCGCGCATCCTGCTGCCGGCCATGGACGGCGCGCGCAGCTCCGTGCTGTCCCGTGTCGAACGCATGGAACGACGGGTGGGCATGCAGGCATCCGGAGCCGTTCCGGGTATGCCCCAGGCGACGGCTGGACAAGCCGCTATGCCGGCAGTCGAACAGCCGAGCGCCGAACAAACGGAAGCCGGCCGCCAGCAGGCTGGACAGCAGAGTACGCCTGCTTCGCAGAACGCTGCCCAGCAGGGAAGCCGCTCCGGCCAGTCGACATCCTCGGCTCAGCAGGAGTCGCGTGACTCCTGGGATGATCTCGACGATCTCGCCGATGTCGCTTCGCAAGCTGAAGCGCTCGCCTCCGGACAGTCCGAACCGCAGCAGGAAAGCCAGAAGGAATCGGCTCCGCAGGCGGCCCCAGCACAGGAATCCTCACCGGTGCCACAGCGTGACGGCGGCACCCGCAGTGAACAGCGCGGCGAACAGCCGGAACCGCAGGCAGCGGCGGCCGCAGAAGCGCCACGGGGCCAGCAGCAGAACCGCAAGCCGCAGCCCAGTGAGCCGCAGCGAGCAGCTGCTCCGGCCTCGGCGCCGCCGACTGCCGAACAGCCTGCTCAACCGCAGGCGGCAACAAGCCCCGCGGGGCAGGACATCGACGCCATCCGCCGTTCGTGGCAGGCGATTCTCGACGTGGTCGGCCGCAGCGCCAAACTGGCCCGCGCAGTACTGGCGGGCAACGCCGTGCCGCAAGATCTGCAGGACGGCCGACTGCTCCTGGCCTTTAACAACCAAGGTGCGGTCGGTGCGTTCACGCGCGGATCCAATCCGCAGGCCCTCGAAGCCGCCGTCAGCGAAGTCCTCGGACTGACGGTGAAAGTCGACATCGGGCAGGTGGGCGAACACGTCAACCTGCGCATGGACGCACCCGCATCCGGGTACCAATCGCCCTCAACCCACGAAAACTCCAGCGGCCAGCACCAGCAGCAGGCACCTCGGGAAGGTGGGAACCGCGAAACCCGGCCGCCCAGCCGGCCAACAGAAGCACAGATCCAGGCGGTCGTCGGTCAGCAGGCTATGGACCAGGAAGTCCCCGACCGCGAACAGTACTGGCAGCAAACCCCCGAAGACGACGACCAGGAGGGCGATCAGCCGGCCGTCGATTACGGTGAGCCCGCGCCGGAACCAGAACCTGACCCTGCCCCGGCGGGCAACGAAACGGCAGAACCGGAGCCTGCCCGCGATGGGGCAGCGGAAGCCGACTACTCCTCGGCGGGCAACTGGGAACCGGAACCTGAGCCCACTTCGTCAGACAGCTGGGACGCCGCGCCGGAAGACGCCGGCACGTCCTGGGGTGATGGTGCCGTCGAAGCCCCGGCGGTCGTCGTGCCGCCGCCAGCCGACATCGACGACACACCAGAACAGCAGGACAGCCCCGCGGAAGAACGCCAGCCCGCGGAGGAAAGCTCAGCGGCTGACGACTACGACTTCATCGGCGCCTACGCCGACGAAGACATCTTCGCAGGCCCGCCCACATCGACCGTGCAGGAACAGGCCCCGCAGCAGCGGGAAAACCCGTACGCCTACGTGGGCAACATGGGTCGGCCCGACAGCGTGGATCAACCGGCTCACGTCGACCCTGCGAACAGCTGGCAGGAGACCGGCCAGACCCCGCCAGCTGACGGCTGGGGTGAGGCCGCAGAATCCGATTACCCCGACTTCAACGTCGACGAAGACCTCGATGTGTCTGAATCCCCAGAAGTCGGCATTCCCGTCGTCCAGCGCCTGCTGGGCGGAGTCATCCTCGAAGAGATCACCGAATGAGTGTTTACGAAGGCGCACTTGCCGACCTTGTTGAAGAGTTCGGCAAGCTGCCTGGCATTGGCCCCAAATCCGCACAGCGGCTGGCTTTCTACGTCATGCAGTCACCGCGCGAAGACGTTGATTCGCTCATCAGCGCTCTCACAAACGTCAAAACACACGTCCGCTTCTGCGACCAGTGCGGCAACGTGGCAGAAGGCGAACTTTGCTCCATCTGCTCTGATCCGCGCCGCGACAGCAGCCTCATCTGCGTCGTAGAAGAGCCCAAAGATGTTGTCGCACTCGAACGGACACGCGAATACCGCGGGCTGTACCACGTTCTCGGCGGCGCAATCGATCCCATGTCCGGCATCGGGCCCGACGACCTGCGGATCCGCGAACTTCTGCCCAGGCTGCAAAGCGAGGACGTCCAAGAGTGCATTCTCGCCACCGACCCCAACCTCGAAGGCGAAGCAACAGCCACGTACCTCATCCGCCTGCTGTCCTCAATCGGAGTCACCGTCTCAAAATTGGCCTCCGGCCTGCCAGTGGGCGGTGATCTCGAATACGCTGACGAAGTCACATTGGGAAGAGCGTTCCAAGGCCGCACAAAAGTCAGCTGAACGCCGTCCTCTAAACTGATCAGCGGTAAACAGCGCTGCCGGGAGAAAGTGTGTGAAGTGAGCCTAGTCGTCCAGAAATTCGGCGGGTCCTCCGTAGCTGACGCCGACGGCGTCAAGCGCGTTGCCAAACGGATTGTCGAATACCGCAAAGCCGGCCACGACGTCGTAGTCGTCGTATCCGCAATGGGCGATTCGACAGACGACCTCATCGACCTCGCAAAAGAAGTCTCGCCGCTGCCGCCGGCCCGTGAACTCGACATGCTGCTGACCGCGGGAGAGCGCATCTCCATGGCTGTGCTCGCCATGGCAATCGCAAACCTGGGCTACTCCGCGCAGTCGTTCACCGGCTCCCAGGCCGGTGTCATCACCGACGAAGCATTCGGGCGCGCACGCATCATCGACGTCACCCCCGGCCGCATCCAGGAAGCCATCGACAAAGGCAACATTGCGATCGTCGCGGGCTTCCAGGGTGTTTCCCAGAACACCAAGAACATCACCACGCTGGGCCGCGGCGGGTCTGACACCACGGCGGTGGCACTCGCGGCGGCACTGGGCGCTGACGTGTGTGAAATCTTCTCCGACGTTGACGGTGTCTTCACCGCAGACCCGCGAATCGTCCCCACCGCCAGCCAGATCGGCACCATTTCCTACGCCGAAATGCTCGAACTGGCCGCCAGCGGAGCCAAAATCCTCCACCTGCGCGCCGTTGAATACGCACGCCGCTACGGAGTGCCGATTCATGTGCGCTCCAGCTTCAGCCCCCACCCGGGCACCTGGGTGACAGACGAACCCGTACCACCCGAATTCGCAGACGACGTAAAGAAGGAAGCCATGGAACAGGCCATCATCTCCGGTGTTGCGCACGACCGCTCCGAAGCCAAGCTGACCGTGGTCGGCGTCCCGGATATTCCGGGTAAGGCCTCGGAGATCTTCCGGATCGTGGCCAGCGAAGAGATCAACATCGACATGATCGTGCAGAACATCTCGACCACGCAGAACGGCCGGACCGACATTTCCTTCACCCTCCCCATGTCTGACGGGGCCAAGGCTATGAAGGCCCTCGAAGCGCAGCGCGACAACGTCGGCTTTGAAGACCTGCGGTATGACGACCAGATCGGCAAGCTCTCCGTGGTCGGCGCCGGCATGCGCTCACACCCCGGTGTGACAGCAACACTGTTCGAAGCGCTCAAAGACGCCAAGGTCAACATCGAAATGATTTCGACGTCAGAAATCCGCATCAGCGTGGTGACCCGCGCAGACGCCCTCGACGACGCCGTGCGCGCCGCACACACCGCATACGATCTCGACGGATCTGAAAGCGAAGCAATTGTCTACGGAGGTACAGGACGATGAGCCTTAATGTCGGCATTGTCGGGGCTACCGGCCAGGTTGGCGAGGTCATCCGCGACATTCTCGAAACCGAACCCGGCTTCGAAATCGCGAGTGTTCGCTTCTTCGCCTCGGCCCGTTCGGCAGGCACAACTCTGCCGTTTCGCGGCAAGCAGATTGTTGTAGAGGACGCCGCCGAAGCTGACCCCGCGGGACTGGACGTGGCGCTTTTCTCCGCGGGCGGAGCGACTTCGCGGGCACAGGCCGAGCGCTTTGCCGCAGCCGGTGTCACCGTCATCGACAATTCATCGGCCTTCCGCGGTGACGACCAGGTGCCGCTTGTGGTTTCCGAAGTCAATCCGGAAGCCCTGGGCTCGATCCCCAAGGGGATTGTTGCCAACCCCAACTGCACGACGATGGCTGCCATGCCGGTCCTCAAACCCCTCCACGACGAGGCGGGGCTTGTGCGCCTGAAGGTCGCCACCTATCAGGCGGTCTCGGGTTCCGGACTGGCCGGTGTCAACGAGCTCTACGGTCAGGCTGAAGATGTTCTTCCCGACTCCAAGCAGCTTGTGCGCGACGGTTCTGCCGCGCGCTTCCCGGAGCCGAAGGTGTACACCGACCCGATTGCGTTCAACGTTCTGCCGATGGCGGGTTCGCTCGTGGATGACGGTTCGGGTGAAACCGACGAAGAGCAGAAGCTGCGCAACGAATCCCGCAAGATTCTGGGTCTGCCCGAACTGCTTGTTGCCGGCACCTGCGTGCGTGTGCCGGTGTTCTCCGGCCACTCGCTGGCAATCCACGTGGAGTTCGAAAACGACATCACACCGCAGCGCGCCGAGGAAATCCTTGCAGAAGCCGCCGGTGTTGAACTGGCGGACATTCCCACACCGCTGAAGGCCGCGGGCCGCAACCCGTCGTTTGTCGGCCGCATCCGAGCTGACCAGTCCGCGCCGGCGGGCAAGGGCCTGGTTCTATTCGTGTCGAACGACAACCTGCGCAAGGGCGCTGCTCTGAACACGGTTCAGCTGGCGGCCCTGCTGGATCGCTGACGCGCGCAGTCGCCTGAGTTCACAGCGGGTGGGTGCGGTTGAAATGGCCGCACCCACCCTGCTTTTGCATGCCCGCGTGCGCATATGTCTATTGGTAGATGTTCGAGTGCGAAACCTACATTGAGGTCATTTGCCTTCTATTCAAAGGAGTTGCACGCTCATGAAGTCTGTGCGCATTGCGGCCATTGCCGCTGCTGCGGGTCTGGTTCTTGCCGGCTGCGGAACTGGTGACGCCGAATCGACGGATTCGGGTGACAAGCTCAAGGTTGTCACCTCGACGAATGTCTACGCCGACCTCGCGTCTCAGGTTGCCGGTGACGCCGCTAACGTCGAGCCGATCATTTCGGATGCATCAAAGGACCCGCACAACTACGAAGCGACGTCGAACGACCAGCTCAAACTGTCGAAGGCCGATGTTGTCATCGTCAACGGCGGCGGCTACGACGCGTTCATGACCACCCTGCTTGAAGCAGCGGACAAAGACCCGAAGGTCGTCAACGGCGTTGAGGTCTCGGAGCTGCCGGGAGCAGAGGAAAACTCCGCGAACGAACCACACGACCACGATCACGGTGAAGAGGGTCATGACCACGGTCACGATCACGGCGAAGAGGGCCACGACCACGATCATGGCGAGGAAGGCCACGACCACGAACACGGTCATGACCACGGCGCGTTCAACGAGCACATCTGGTACTCCGTCAGCGCTATGAAGAACGTCGTCGACTCAATCGAAGAAACTCTGTCTGAAGAAGATCCGGACAACAAAGCCGCTTACGAAGAGAATGCCGATAAGCTTCAGGGTGAGCTCGACGGTCTCATGAAGAAGGCTGATGAGGTCAAAAAGACCGGTGAAGGCAAGAAGAGCGCGGCAACCGAACCGGTTGCACTGTGGCTGTTCGAAGACCTCGGTCTGGAAACCATCACTCCGCAGAAGTTCCTGTCGGCAGTTGAAGCAGGTTCGGACGCAGCACCCGTGGTTCTCAAGCAGGCCCAGGACCAGGTCAAGAACAAGGAGGTCGCTGTCCTCGGCTTCAATCCGCAGGCAGTGAACGAGCAGGCTGAAACCCTGCGCAAGTCCGCTGACGATGCTGGCGTGCCGGTTGTCGAACTGCCCGAAACCCTCAATGAGGGCGAAACCTACGTCGACTGGATGGGATCGCACATCGACGACGTGGAAAAGGCCCTTAAAGGCTGATCAGACCCAGCCCTCCGAAAGGACGTGTTCCCTCATTTCCAGTCCCGCACTGTCGATCACTGACGGCCAGCTTCGCTTCGGCGAAAGGGTGCTGTGGCACCACCTGTCCATTGACGTTGAGCCCGGAGAATTCATTGCCGTGCTCGGCCCCAATGGCACGGGTAAAACCTCGCTGCTGAAAACCCTGCTGGGACAGTACCGACTGTATGAGGGGACCGTCGAAGTCAACGGCCACGCGGCTTACCGCGGTGACGCAGATGTGGGCTACGTGCCCCAGCAGCGGGGTGTCGACCGTGACACCCCGCTGCGGGCTCGCGACCTCGTCCGCTTCGGAATCGACGGACACCGTTTCGGCTTCGGCCTGCCCAACCGCAAAAAGGAGCGGCGGGTTGATGAGCTCCTCGCTCAGGTCGGGGCGACTGATTTCGCCGACAGTCCCGTCGGCATTCTCTCCGGTGGGGAACTGCAGCGCCTGCGGCTAGCCCAGGCACTGGCCAGTAACCCCAAGCTGCTGCTGTGCGATGAGCCGCTGCTGAGTCTCGACATCAACCACCAGCACCTGGTTGCCCGGCTGCTGGATGAAAAACGGCGCGAACGGAACATGGCGATTCTGTTCGTCACCCACGAAATCAACCCGATTCTGAAGTACGTGGACCGGGTTCTGTACATTGCCGGTGGCCATTTCCTGGTGGGCACCCCGGACGAGGTGCTGACCTCCGAGGCTCTCAGCTCACTTTTCGGCACCAAGATCGAGGTGGTGACCGTCGGCGGCCAGCTGGTTGTGGTCGGCACGGAAGCCGACCATCACCACCCCGAGGAGGCTGGACTGTGAACGGTCTCTTCACATTCGAAGACTACGGCGAACTGCTGTCGCTGCTGTCGAATTCGATCATCGCGGCAGCCCTTTTGGGCGTTGTCGGCGGTGTCGTCTCGGTTTTCGTCAAAATGCGCGACATCGCCCTGGCCGTGCACGGCATCGCCGAACTGTCTTTTGCCGGAGCCGCCTTCGCGCTGTTCATCGGCTACGACGTGGTGTACGGCTCGATCATCGGTTCGCTGGTGGTGGCATTCATCATCGGCATCGGCAGCATTCGGTCCTCAGAGGCGAACTCGATGATCGGCGTGCTCATGCCCTTCGGCATCGGCTTGGGAATCCTGTTCCTTGCGCTCTACGACGGGCGCTCAGCCAATAAATTCGGCTTGCTGACCGGACAGATCGTCGCCATCAGCCCCGGCCAGACCAAACTACTCATGGTGTGCGCAGCTGTTGTTCTGGCTGTCATCTGCGTCATCTGGCGACCCCTGCAGTTCGCATCGGTCGATCCTGAGATCGCCAAGGCAAAAGGCGTTCCCACCGGCACTCTCACTGTCGTGTTCATGGTGACACTCGGCCTGGCGGTTGCACTGTCTGTGCAGGTGGTCGGTGTTCTGCTGGTCATGGCCCTGCTGGTGACCCCGGCGGCGGCCGCCATGCAGCTGTCCTCCCACCCGATTGTCGTGCCGATCCTGTCGGTTGTCTTCGCCGTGACGTCATCGGTCGGCGGGATCCTCATCGCACTCGGATCTCCGGTCGTGCCCATCAGCCCGTTCGTGACGACCATCAGCTTCCTCTTCTACATCATTGCCCGGATGATCGGCGGATACCGCACCAAACACCAGCTCGAGGCGCGCAACCGCCGTCTGGGCGACCTCGACAAGCACCCCCACCTTGCGGAAGGGCGGGACGTCCCCGCGGCCGACTAGACTTCGGCACTATGACACGTTCTGCTGCCCGTCCTCTTCGCCGTGCGGCACTGGGGCTGAGCGCTGCTGCCGCGGCAACCGCCGCCTACGGTGTGCTGGTCGAACCGAACATGTTCGCTGTCCGCCGCGAACGAATCCCGGTGCTGCCGCCGGGCCGTGAACCCGTGCGGATTCTGCACATATCGGACCTTCACCAGACGGCGTGGCAGCGACGCAAGCCGCGTTGGGTGCGCAGTCTGGCGGCCCGTCTGCAGCCGGATTTCGTCCTCAACACCGGCGATAACTACGGCGGTTCGACCAAGTCGATCGTGCTTGACAGCCTTGATGAGCTGTTGGACATCCCAGGCGCATTTGTTCTCGGTTCGAATGACTTCTGGGCGCCGAGGATCAAAAATCCGGCCCGCTATCTTCTGGGCCCGTCGAATGTAGCAAAGGCCCACAGCAATCCGCCGGATCTCGACGCTCGCGGGCTTATTGATGCCTTTGAGCAGCGCGGCTGGACACAGCTGGACAATCGGAGCGCTGTCATCACCATCAAGGGAACGCGGATCGGTCTGTCAGGTTTGGGTGATGCGCACATGAAAGCCGATGCGCCCGAAGCTCCCGCTTTTCCGGACGGTTCAGAAGTGAAGATCGGGGTGACACACGCTCCGTACTCGCGTGTGCTCGATCGTCTTGCGGGTGCTGGGGCGCAGCTGATTGCGGCCGGTCACACGCACGGCGGGCAGATCCGAGTGCCGTTCTACGGTGCGCCGGCCACCAACTGCGACCGTCCGCGCGACGAAGCCCGCGGTCTGTTCCGCCGGGGCGGGGCGCTTGTCAACGTCACCGCTGGGGTCGGGGTGGCGCCGATGGCGCCGATCCGCTTGTTCTGCAGGCCCGAGGTGTCGGTCCTGGAACTCATCAGCCGCTGACCGGTCCGGCCGGGGCCCTGTATTGAGTGCCCGTGTCAGGCGTCGCCTGTACGATATTGGGCATGGTGTCTTCAGAATCAGCGTCTGCGGCATCGACTTTCACGGCATGGATGCAGTTCATTGCCGTCAGTGTCGTTGCCGGAATCGTCGGTGCAGGTCTTGCGATCCCATCCGTGGGTGTGGCATCCATCGGTGCGAACAACGCTCTCAAGATATTCAACGCCCTGCCCGCGCAGCTCGACGAAAGGCCGTTGGCCGAACAGTCGCGCATGCTCGATGCCGACGGCAAGCAGATTGCGAGCTTCTACTGGCTCAACCGCAAAGAAGTTCCGCTGGACAAGATCTCTGAGCCCATGCAGGAAGCCACGGTCGCCATTGAGGACTACCGCTTCTTTGAACACGGCGGTGTTGACTTCCAAGGCATCGGCCGTGCTCTTGTGCACAACCTCGTTTCGTCCTCCAAACAGGGCGGATCGACGCTGACTCAGCAGTACGTGAAGAACGTGCTTGCGGAAAACGCCCACGCCGAAGCCGACGAAGAAGGCGTGCAGGCGGCCAAAGAAGCTTCCGGTATGGCGGGCTACGCCCGTAAGCTCCGCGAAGCGAAGCTGGCAGTGGCGGTCGAAAAGAAGTACGACAAAGAAGAGATCCTCAACCGCTACATGAACATCAACAACTATTCGGGCTCCCCGAATGTCTACGGTGTCGAAGCGGCTGCGCAGCACTACTGGTCGATTCCGGCTTCCAAACTCAACTACGCTCAGGCCGCAACCCTGGCCGGCATTGTGAAGAACCCAAGCGCATACAACCCCGAACGTTTCCCGGAAAACGCGCTGGATCGTCGCAACGTGGTGCTTGCCCGCATGCACCAGCTGGGCAAAATCTCTGACGAAGAATACGAAGAAGCCAAAAAATCAGGCCTTGACCTCAAGGTCACCAAGACGTCCAACGGCTGCATGGGTGCAGGCGACATGGGCTTCTTCTGCGACTACGTGCAGGCCTACATCGAAAACAACGAGGCCTTCGGCAAGACCAAGGACGAACGGCGCAACCTCCTGCAGCGCGGCGGTCTGACCATCAAGACGACCATCAACCCCAAGCTGCAGAAAGCCGCTTTCAAGGAGGTCAAGAAGCGCGTTCCAATCGGCGATCCTTCGGGTGCAGGCCATTCGATCGTGACGGTCGAACCGGGCACCGGGAAAGTCCTTGCCATGACGCAGAACCGCAACTACTCCGTCACGGAGGGCAAGAAGAACAAAGACACCGCGATCAACTACAACGTGCAGAAGGCCTACAACGGGGCAAACGGCTTCCAGGTGGGCTCAACGTGGAAGCCGTTCGTGCTGGCTGAATGGCTGAAAGAAGGCCACAGCCTCAACGGCTCTGTCGACGCCACAAAGCGCACCTTCTCGGCGGGCTCATGGCGGTATGACGGCTGTGACAGCTACGGCTCCAACTGGTCGCCGAACAACGCCGGTGACTCGCGCGTAACTCAGAAGATGACCGCACTGGCGGCCACGAAGAACTCGGTCAACACCGCCTACGCTGCAATGGCCAACCAGCTCAACATGTGCGGCATCATGAAGACTGCCGAAGCTCTTGGCATCAAGTACGGCAACGGTCAGTCGCTGGAAAGCGTCCACGAACAGCTGGGTGTTGTCGAAGCGCTCCTGCCGTCGTCGGTTCTCGGCATTGTGCAGGTTGCTCCCATCGACATGGCAAACGCCTATTCTGTGTTTGCCTCCGGCGGCATGCTGTGCCAGCCCACTCCCATCGAGGAGATTACGGACGGCGAGGGTAAGAAGGTCAAAATCCCGGACCCCGACTGCCACCGTGCACTCGATGAAGACGTCGCCCAGAACGTGGCCTACGCACTGTCGCAGACCTTCAACGGCGGAACCACCACGCGGCTGAAGATCGGCGCTCCTGCTGGAGCGAAGACCGGTACCACCAACTTCGAAGTCGGATCCACGTGGCTTGCGGGCTTCACCTCCAATATGTCGACAGCCGTGTGGACCGGCGACCCGAATGGTTCGCGCGACTGGCGCAAGAACGGCAAGGGCGTTGTTCGCGGCCGCGTCTACGGTGCCACCTACTCCGGCGCCACCTGGCAGAGCTACATGAACCAGGCGGTCAAGATCGTCAAGGACAACAAGGGCATTGGCGGCCCTGTTGGAAACAGCGCGAAGAAATCGGATGACGACGCTGGCGACGACGACTGACACGCGGCTGTAGCGTCTATGACGCGCACCGTGCCGGCAGCGCCTGCGGCTCGTACAATTGAACCCGTCCACCGAAAGGGGAGAAAATGCAGAAGTGGGAGTACGTCACCGTGCCCCTCATGATCCACAACACCAAACAGATCCTCGATCTGTGGGGTGAGGACGGCTACGAACTCGTCCAGGTAGTGGAAGGTCCCCAGGGCAACGGGGGACTCGTTGCCTACATGAAGCGTCCGAAAGGCTGATATGTCGAAGATCGAAGACCGCCTCAATGAACTCGGCTTCCCGCTGCCGCAGCTGGCAGCGCCCGCCGGCTCCTACCTGCCCGCAGTGAAGTCGGGTGACCTCGTATTCACCTCGGGCCAGCTGCCGTTCCGCGACGGCGAACTTGCCAACCCCGGCCGCCTCGGCGACAACGTGACCGTCGAACAGGCCCAGGAATCCGCCCGCTACTCGGTGCTCAACGCACTCGCCGCAGCCAAAAGCGTCATCGGCGACCTCGACAAGATCGAGCGCGTGGTCAAGGTCAACGGTTTCGTGACCAGCACCGATGACTTCAAGCAGCAGCCCGAAGTCATCAACGGCGCATCGGACTTCCTCGCCGACATCTTCGGCGAAGCCGGTCAGCACGCACGCTCGGCACTGGGCACCAACGCCCTGCCCAAGGGCACCTGCGTCGAGATTGAATTCATCTTCCGCGTCCGCGACTGACGCTCAGCCGGCGCAGAAGTCTGCGCCGAGTCTTCAGGCGGGTGGGTCGAACAGACCCACCCGCCTGATTCGCGCCTCCAGCGAACTGGTGCGCACCATCGAGCTTTTCCGCTCCGCTGACACACAGCCCAACCCCGACTATCCGCGCAGGGCGGTCAGCCTCGTGCTGGTGCGTGACACCGAGAAGGGACTCGAGGTGTTCATCACTCGGCAGGCCGACCAGCGCGGCGTCAGTGACCGCAACAGGTTTTCGTTCCCCTTCAGCGTGGTCCGCCCGGAGGATTCTCGCCAGCTTTCAATGGGCGATTGGACATCAGAGCGCTGCGCCAGGGCTCTGCGCTTGAACCGTTCCGGCCGCGCTGTTGCGTTTTTCTCCGCTGCCGGCCGGCTGGCCCTGCAGAACATGGGCATCACCTTGGCTGAGGGACACGACCTGCGTGTAGTAACCGACATCGAACCGCAGTTCCTCCACACCGCGGGGAAGAAGCTGCGCGATCACCGTGTGTCCTTTCCCGCGGTGCTGCGCAGCCGTGACGTTGAGTTCCGGCCCGACCTCCTCAAACCGTGGATGCGGTGGGTCAACACCTCGTGGCAGCTGCGCCGCTACGACACCGTGTACTTCGTGTGCGTGGTCCCACCCGGCCAGCACGTGGACTTCGTATCAATCAACCAGTCGTGGGGCGGATGGATGACCCCACAGGAAATCCTGGGTGCCGTCGATGTGTGGGAAGAGGGCCAAGGCGCCTCAGCCCAGTTCATCAGCGTGGCAACGCGCCTCGTGCTGGAATCCCTGCGCACTGTCCCAAGCGCGGCCGCAAGTATGCTGAAGATTCGCGACCTCAGGCCCCTGCAGCCGACAGTCCTGCAGCACAAGGGCGACTGGTACATCAGCATTGACAACCAGACCGACCACGCAATTGACGAACTGTCTCAGCTGACAACTGAAAGTGAAGAAGAAGATCCGACAACGCTGTCGGAATCAGAAAGCGAACCACCAGAAGAAGAATGACGACACCAGACCAGCAGGCGGCACCTCGTTTTGTTCGCCGCACAGCAGACAACCCCAGCCCCATGACGCTGGACGGCACGAACTCCTATGTGCTGTTCACGGCGGATGACACAGCCGCCGTCATCATCGACCCCGGCCCTGAACTCGAAGCGCACCTGCAGGAACTGGGCGAGCTCGTGGGGGACCGTGAGCTGCGAGGCATTGTGCTCACCCACCACCACTGGGATCATTCAGACCTGCTGAAGACGGTCGACGGCTGGGCGCCGCAGACACCGGTTTTTGCTGTTGACAGCAGGTTCGCGCGCTTCGTTCCCGCACTGGAGCACGACGATCTGCACGGAGACGATGCGGTCCTCGAGTTTGGTCCAGCGGAGGACGACCGCATCCAGCTGATCCCAACGCCGGGGCACACGCTCGATTCGATCAGCGTGCTGTTCGGCAGTGTGCTGTTCTCCGGTGACACCGTGTTGGGGCGCGGAACAACCGTCATCATGCACGGTGACGGTTCGGTCGAAAAGTACCTGGATTCGCTCACGCGCCTGCGCAGCATGGTGGACGAGGGGCTTGTCACCGAGATCCAGCCTGCGCACGGGGACGCTATCACGGACCCGGGCGAGGTTCTGGACTACTACATTGCCCACCGCCGCGAGCGGCTGGACGAAGTGCGTGCGGCTCTCAAGGAGCACGAGGCGGAGCTCACCGGGGTCGAAATCTCACCTGAGCACGAACTGACTGAGAAGGTGGGCCGGACCGTGTATGCCACGGCACCGCAGAACATGCGGGAGACCGTCAATACGATTGTGGCCGCTCAGCTGGAATACGTGCAGAAGCACGGCTGAGCTGCCGCGGCTGAGCAGCGCCAGAGGGCACTGAAGGCCCGCCCAGTTTGGCTGGGCGGGCCTTTTCAGCCTTCACCGGCAGAGCCGGCGGCTGGTGGATCAGTGTGCGCGGTTGTGCAGGCGATCCATGTCGAGGATGACGACAGCGCGTGCTTCCAGGCGGATCCAGCCGCGCTGCGCGAAGTCAGCCAGAGCCTTGTTGACGGTTTCACGCGATGCGCCGACAAGCTGGGCGAGTTCTTCCTGCGTGAGGTCGTGCTGCACCAGGCTGCCGTCCGGTGCGGGGCGACCGAAGCGGCGGTTGAGGTCCAGGAGTGCCTTCGCGACACGGCCGGGAACATCGGAGAACACGAGGTCGCCGACGGTTTCGTTGGTGCGGCGCAGACGCTGGGCGAGTGCGCGCAGCAGGTTCATTGCGGCCCGCGGGCGGCCTTCCAGCCAGGCCATGAGGTCTTCGTGCTTGAGGCTGAGCAGTTCGGTCTGGCTGACAGCGGTGACGGTCGAGGAGCGTGGGCCCGGGTCGAAGAGCGCGAGTTCGCCGATGATTTCGCCGGGGCCGACGACCGACAGGAGGCTTTCGCGGCCGTCGTCGGATTCGCGGCCGACCTTGAGCTTGCCGGAGGATACGATGTAGAGCTCGTCGCCGGAGTCTCCTTCGTGGAAGAGGACGGCGGCACGGCGCAGGCTGCGCGGCTTCATGTACTTGACAAGGGCGTTCGTCGATTCGTCATCGAGTCCTGCGAACAGGGTCGCGCTGCGGACTACTTCGATATCCACGTCTGTACCTCCAGGTTGCTGTTCTGCGACGTTGGGACGCGGTTCTTCGGCCCAGTCAACTTCTGCCGCAATGTGATTCAGCTCAATCCTAGCAATGCTCACCGGGTGTGGCACGGGTCCGTGTTCTATGCTGACCAGCAGATAAAGGAGTGTGTGTGGCGCAGAAGAGCATGCTTGAGCGCAGTCAGCGTCGCTTTGCCGAGGAAACTCAGTTGGGCAGGGTCCGCAGGGCGCGCAAGATCGACCGGATGCTGCAGAAGGTGTTTCCCGATGCGCGTGCGGAGCTTGATTTTCGCAATGCGTTTGAACTGCTGATTGCGACGGTCCTGTCTGCGCAGACTACGGATATTCGGGTCAATCAGGTGACCCCGGAGCTCTTTGCGGCTTATCCGGATGCAACGGCGCTCGCGCAGGCTCGGCTGGAAGACGTCGAGGAGATTGTCCGGCCCACGGGCTTCTACCGGTCGAAGGCGAAGAACATCATCGCCTTAGCCCAGCAGCTGGTCGAGGACCACGGGGGCGAGGTGCCTGCCGACCAGGCCGCGTTGGTTCGCCTTCCCGGGGTTGGGGTGAAGACTGCGAACGTGGTGCTCGGCAATGCCTTTTCAACTCCCGGGCTGACGATTGACACTCACGTGGGGCGTTTGGCCAGGCGGCTGGGCTTCACGACCGAAGACAATCCCGACAAGGTGGAGGCTGATCTGCTTCCGCTGTACAGGAAGTCTGATCTGACGATGGTGTCGCATCGGCTGATCTTCTTGGGCCGGCGCATCTGCCTCGCGCGCGGGCCCGCCTGCGGTGTGTGCCCGATTGCCCGCCTGTGTCCGAGTTTCGGCACCGGTCCGCTTGATCCTGCCGAGGCCGAGGCGAAGCTCGCCTACGGCCTGCAGGTTCCGGACGGCGGGTGGCAGCTGTGAGCGATGATCGCCTGGTGGAAGCTCTCAGCGGTCTGGCGCAGTCGGATATTTCCGATCACTGGATTCATCACCGCAGGCCGAAACAGGACGATTCTGTGCGTCCAGCGGCCGTGCTCATGCTGTTCGGCCGCGGTACACAGCCGCGTACCGAAGCGGGTCTGCGCGAACAGGACCGTCTGGGGGATTTCGGCGATGTCGATGTCGTGCTGCTCAAACGGGCCGAAACTCTGCGCAATCATCCCGGCCAGGTGGCGTTCCCGGGTGGGCGCAAAGACCCCGAGGACGCAACCGCGATTGATGCCGCTCTGCGAGAAGCACAGGAAGAGACGGGAGTTGACCCGGGTCGTGTGGACGTCATCGGCACGTGGCCGTCGCTGTGGGTTCCCGTCAGCAGGCACAGTGTGACGCCCGTGATCGCCTCGTGGGAGGGTCTGCAGTCGCTGCGGGCCGTGGACCAGGCGGAATCGTCGTCCGTGTACCGGGTCCCGGTGGCCGATCTTGTGGCACCGGACAACCGCGGGGTGTTCGAGGTGCCGAAAACCGGGTGGCATTCGCCGGTTTTCGACGCTGGCGTTCTGCGGTCCTGGGGGTTCACTGCGGGGCTTCTCGACAGCGCGTTCGAGGCCCTCGGCTGGTCGCGGGAGTGGGACCGATCCAATCGCCTGCACATCGACATGTGAACCCACCTGACCTTCACCTCGGCAGGATGTTTGAGCTCTCCGGGCATGAAGAACCCCAAACACAAGAGGGGCCAATCCAGACGGACTGGCCCCTCTTGTGTTTGGGGTTCAGAGATTCACACGCGCGGACCCGATGGGTTGGTCAGTGCGGTCTTGACCGCCGCGATGACCGACTTGCCGCGGTCAATGGCGCGAGTCGGCGTGGGGTTGCCCTTCTTGAGCAGCGGTACCGCAATTGCGATGAGAATCGAGGCGATCACCACGTAGATGCCGAACACGATGAGCGTGCTTGCCCACCAGCCCCATCCGGCGAAGTCGTGGAAGATCGCGACGAAGAACGCGGTGAGGACGAACAGGGACATGATGAGGATGCCCAGGCCGACGACCGTCAGACCGATGGCGGTGCCGAGCTTGACGGAACCCTCTTTGATCTCCTGCTTGGCCAGTGCGGCTTCTTCTTCTGCCAGAGCCTTCGAGTCGGCAGAAATGTCCCGCACGATTTGCGCAATGGAACGATCAGACATGGGGCGTTGTCCTCCTAGAAATGCAGGCCTTTGTCACGATACTAGTGGGAACTGTTCATCAGCACCAACGATAGGTGGGGATGAGATGACCCTCACAGGCGCCTCGGGAGGGGCAGAGGAGTCCCCGCCCGCCCCGAAGCGCTCGTGCATGAGCCCTGCTCAGGAGTTGTGTGCGCGATCAACGGCCGCCTGGATGCTCGTCATGACGGAAGCGTCGGCCAGCGTCGAGGAGTCCCCGCCGTCTTTGCGCTCGGCGAGGTTTTTCAGCAGTCGGCGGACGATCTTGCCCGAACGGGTCTTGGGAAGGTCATCAACAAAGTAGATGCGCTTGGGCTTGGCGATCGGCCCGATTTCGCGTCCGACGTGCTGCCGCAGCTGTTCTTCTGCCCCTTCGTCGTCAGCAAAATCACCGCGGGTGATGACAAAGGCCATGACGGCTTGGCCGGAAGTCGGGTCGTCCGCTCCGACGACAGCAGCTTCGGCAACAGCGTCGTGCGACACCAGAGCCGATTCGATTTCCGCGGTCGACAGGCGGTGGCCGGATACGTTCATGACGTCGTCGACGCGGCCGAGGAACCAAATGTCGCCATCGTCATCGAAGCGCGCGCCATCACCGGCGAAGTACATGTTCTCAAAGCGCGACCAGTACGTGTCCTTGTAGCGCTGGTCATCGCCGTAAACACCGCGCAGCATCGACGGCCACGGTTCGGTGATGACGAGGTAGCCGGCCTGGTTCTTCCCGATGTGCTCACCTTTGTCGTCGACGACGTCGACGCTGATTCCCGGCAGCGGGCGCTGCGCCGAACCGGGTTTGGTAGAGACAACGCCGGGCAGGGGCGCGATCATGTTCGCACCGTTTTCGGTCTGCCACCACGTGTCGACGATTGGGCACTTCTCGCCGCCGACCACCCGGTGGTACCACATCCAGGCCTCCGGGTTGATGGGTTCGCCCACCGAGCCCAGCAGGCGCAGCGACGAAAGATCGTACTTCGCCGGGATCTCCTCGCCCCATTTCATGAACGTGCGGATGGCGGTGGGGGCGGCGTACAGCTGGGTGACACCGTGCTTTTCGACGATCTCCCACCAGCGGCCCTGGTGCGGAGAGTCCGGGGTGCCCTCGTAGATGACCTCTGTCATGCCCATGGCCAGTGGGCCGTAGGCGATGTAGGTGTGCCCTGTGATCCAGCCGACGTCCGCGGTGCACCAGAAGACATCGGTTTCCGGTTTGGCATCGAACACGTACTTCATGGTGTACGCCGCCTGGGTCAGGTAGCCGCCGGAGGTGTGGAGAATGCCCTTCGGCTTTCCGGTGGTTCCCGAGGTGTAGAGGATGAACAGCGGCTGTTCGGCTGGGAAGAACTCGGGGGAGTGTTCGGTGGACTGGCGGTCGACGACATCGTGGAAGTACTGGTCGCGGCCTTCGACCATGTGGGCGTCTTCGCCGGTTCGCTGTGCGACGAGCACGTGACGGACAGGGGTGTCACCGTGGGCCAGGGCTTCGTCGACCGTGGCCTTGAGGTCGCTGGGCTTGCCGCGGCGGTAACCGCCGTCGGCTGTGATGACGACTTCTGCTTGAGCGTCCATGATGCGCGAGTGCAGGGCATCGGGGCTGAAACCGCCGAACACCACGGAGTGCGCGGCACCCAGACGGGCGCACGCGAGCATCGAGATGACTGCCTCGGGGATCATCGGCATGTAGAGGGCTACGCGGTCACCGCGGCTGACTCCCAGTTCTGTCAGGGCGTTGGCCGTCTGGTTGACGCGGCGTGAAAGCTCCGCGTACGTGATGTCCTGGGTGTCTCCGGGTTCGCCCACGAAGTGCAGGGCCACGCGGTCGCCGTTGCCGGCTTCCACGTGCCGGTCCACACAGTTGTAGGCCACATTGAGTTCGCCGTCCTGAAACCATTTGGCAAAAGGAGGGTTGGTCCAGTCGAGGACTTCCGTGAATTCTTTGTGCCACGAAATGAGTTCTCGGGCCTGGTCAGCCCAGAAGCCCAGGCGATCGGCTTCTGCGCGCCGGTAGAGGTCTTCGGTTCCGTTGGCCTGGTCTGCAAATGCCTGCGGGGGAGCGAAGGTGCGGTCTTCTTGCAAAAGGCTCTGTGTGTTCTCGTCTGCCAAAACATCCTCGTTTCGTCGGTGAGTCCCGACCCCGTGAGCTTCTTTGCGCACGCGGCGGCTGTGATCTTCACACTAACGCCGGCAGCACTCGGTGCAAAAGGGGTGAATGTATTCGCGGCGCGATCTGCAGAGGCCGATTGTGTCTTGTTCAGTTCACGTTCATGCCGCCGTGTGAAAACATAGCCGTTGTGCACTGACGGGGCCCGCCCGGTTTGCAGGCTCGCCCTCCAACCGCGAACTAAGGAGTCATTGAGCATGAGCAGTCCATACGGCAATCAGCCGCACTATTCCGGCGGTGATTCGCAGCCCGGCCCCTACAACAGCCCGCAGGATCCTCAGGCCGCGCAGCAGGCTTTCAGCCAGGGACAGCCGTACGGGGCGAGCCCGGCTGCAAGCCAGCAGGCCTTCAGCCAGGGACAGCCATACGGGGCGAGCCCGGCTGCAAGCCAGCAGGCCTTCAGCCAGGGACAGCCATACGCCGCGAGCCAGCCGGCGTTCAGCCAGAACCCGCCCGCCGGTGCAGCGCCCGGAGCAGCGAACGCATCCGCCCCCGGGGCAGCCAGCGGTTCTGCCGCCGGTGGCGCCGGAGGATTCGGACAGCCTCAAGCACCCAAGCAGCCTTCCGCGTTTGGGCTTCGCGAAATCCTTCTGGCCGTCGGCGCATTTCTGGTTTTCGTCTCCATGTTCCTGCCTCAGTACAAGTGGGGGACGGACTCGTTCTACTCGGACAGCTATGAATGGCTCTGGTCGTTCAGCCTGAACGGCTCGGGTGTTCTGATGCTCGGAGTTCTGCCGGTCCTCGCTGCCGGTCTCATCGGCGTTCTCAACAAGACTGTCCGTTCGTTCCCGCAGCACATCGGATCATTCAGCCCGGATCAGTTCGTCACGGCCCTGGCTGTGTCCGGTGCGGCAGTGCAGTTCGTGCGGTTCATCCACCTGTTTGCCTTTTCCACTCCGTCGTGGGGTGCGTTCATTGGTCTGCTTGGCGCCGGACTGGCGGCGTTCGTCACCGTATTCACCATGATTCCGGCACTCGGAGCTTCTGAATTCGACGCCCGCGAATCCGTTCCCGCGCACCCCAAGGCCCGCCCCGTGCGTCGCGCCCCGGCGCAGGCTCCCGCTGTGCAGCCAGGTTTCGGTCAGCCCGGACCTGTACCGGGTGCTCCTGCTCAGAACGGTCAGGTTCAGGGCGGACCGGCACAGCCCGGTTTTGCCCAGCAGAGCCAAGAGTGGCCCGGCTCCGGCCAGCACGTGCAGGCACAGAGCGGACCGGCACACCCTGGTTTCGCTCAGCCCGCACCCGCTGAATCTGCGCCCGCTCAGCAGGAGCCGAACCAGAGCGACGCCGCGCGTGGCTCGCACGCCGGTACAGGACACATCGGGGCGTATTCGCAGCCGTCAGCCAGCAGTGCGCAGTCGCAGTCGGCAGACGCTGCACAAGCGCTGGCCCCCACGGGCGAAAACTCGCAGGCAGAAACCGCGAAGCCCGCGGCTGCTGCGGCATCGGAGACAGCAGATCCCGTTGCGCCCGCTGCATCGGAAACAGCAGAGCCTGCTGCACCGGCTGCCGATGTCGCCGCAGCGTCGGCCGCTCCGGCAGACTTCACGCCCGTTCCCGAAGACCCGGTCGCGCCTTCTGCTGAGGAAACTTCCCCCTCGGAGGCTGCGGGTCTTTCCACCACCGCCGACTCCAAGGGAAGCGACGCGGAGAAGCACTATGGCCGCGAATCCGATCTGACCGCTTCGGATGACGGCGCTCGCCGGCGGGACACGACCGAGCTCAGCGGCGCCTCGGCAGACGAGGGCAGGCAGGAGCAGCCCCAGCCGGAACGGGAAGAGCCCGTTCAGGAAGAGACCCAGCTGTTCCAGGCGTTCCCCACGTCTCAGTCCGAGCAAGCCCAGCCGCAGCAGACCCCGTTCTGGTTTGCGGTTCCGGAACCGCGCGTGGCCGTTGACCCAGCCGGCAACCCGGCGTTCCAGCTGGAGCCCGGAAAGTGGATTCTGGCGATGGCGGACAACGGCGATTCGTTCACGGTGCAGAGCGAAGACGGTCGGATCGGCGAACTGCGCAACGTCCATGGAGTTGAGCGCGGCTGATGACGGATCTTTCACAGGCCCTGCGCGCATTGGCGCAGGTCCCGGCGGTCGAAGAGGCCGTCGAGCGGGTCCGCACCGCCTGCACGCAGCTGCGCTGGCACAACGCGCTGCGCAAGCGGATGGCGGAATGCCGCGCCGAAGCGACAGTGCGGGCTGCGCGCACCTCGGCCGCGTTGGAGGGTGCTCGCTACCCGCTGAACTATGTGCGCGAGGTCATCGGCGCTGGGCGTGAAGTCACCGACGACATGTCGGGTGTGCAGCTGACCGCCGCGGTGCGGGTGGCTGCCGTCGCCGACGAACTGTCACAGACCCCGGACGCTCTGCGCTCTGGTTTTATGGGTCACCTGGCCAGGCTGAGCCTGGCGGCCGGGGCGGGCCTGGCTGACGACGATCAGCTGGGCAGGCCGCGCCGCGCCGGCGAAGAGCCCGGTGACATGGGCGGACTTCCCGCAGCCCCGAGCCCTGACGAAGTCCAGCAGCGCCTGGCCGACCTCGAAGCGCTGCTGCAGGACGAAAGCCTGCCCGGCTTCGTGGTTGCGTGCATTCTGCACGGAGAGATCCTCGCGATGCGCCCGTTTGTGATCGGCAACGGACTCATTGCCCGCGCCCTGTTCCGCATCCACATGGTGTCCTCAGGCGTTGATGTGACGGGTGTTGCAGTGCCGGAAGCGGCGCTGCTGTCCGATGCCGCAGGCTACGGCGAAGCCGGTGCCGCCTACACAAGCGGTCGGGACGTGATCGGCTGGATCACTATGAACGCAGAGGCTGTGGAAAAGGGCGTAGGCGAAGGTGTGCAGATCTGCCAGAGCGTGCAGGCCGGCCGCATTCCGCGCACCTGAGCTCTCGGCAGGCGTCGGCGGCCGTGCCGCTCCACGACAAAGGCCGAGGTGGAACTCCTGGGGAGTTCCACCTCGGCCTTGTCTGTGACTTGGGTGCTGCCGGCTGTGGATAGGGGAGCGTTTGTCCACAGCGGGTTTTTGCGGGTGTTCGGGGCTGAGAGACGGCGCGATCGTGGAGGCATGAATCGACCTCGCGTAGTGCTCTTCACCCGAGTGCCCAGCCTCATTGATCACTGTGCCGCGCTGGCAGACGGCATCGGCCTGGGGCTCGATATTCGTCTGCCGGAAAACGGCGGATGGCAGGATGCCGCACTCGTTCTGATCGGCGATGACATCACAGAAGCCCCGGACGTCGGCAACGTGCCCACCGTCCTTGTGACGCTGACGCAGTCCAACGCGGTGTGGGCGACCGCGGCGCGGCTGGGGGCTGACACCGTGGCTGTGCTGCCCGCCGGTGCGGAATGGCTGACCATTCGCATGATCAACGCCGTGGAACCCCCGGCAGAGCCCGCGCAGACGTGGGGTTTCGTCGGCGGAGTCGGGGGAGCGGGAACCTCGGTGCTCGCCTGCGCGGTCGCTCGCAGTGCCGCCGCGCAGGACATCGACACGGTGCTGCTTGATGCCGATCCGCTGGGAGGCGGGCTCGACCTCGTTCTGGGTGCAGAGGGCAAAGACGGCCTGCGCTGGCCCAGCCTGGCGGCTTCCCGCGGCAGACTGCGGCCGTCGACTCTGCGAGATTCACTGCCGCGCACAGAGGGACTGGCCGTGCTGTCGTGGGATCGGACGGGAACGGAAGAGCTCACCCCGGAAGTGTTCGAAGCCGTTATGACTGCCGCGCAACAGGCCTTTGAGCTGGTGGTCGTCGATTTACCGCGGCACGCGCCCGTGCAGTGGGCGCGCATGTGCAGCGAACTCACCGTGGTGGTGCCCGGGAGGGTGCGCGCCGCGGTTGCGGCATCGCGGGTCGCCCGGCGTCTGGAAGCGGTCAATTCGGCCGTGCGCATCGCTGTGCGCGACGCCGGCAGGGGTGGTGTTCGGCCCGAACTCGTGGCCGACACCATCGGACTGCCGCTGGTGGGCGTCATCAAGGACGACCCACAGGCAGCGGCCGCCGTTGACCGCGGCGAAGGCCTGCCGATTGCACGCACCCACGTGGGGCGTGTGGCCGAAAAGATCGTGGAAGGCGGTTCGCTGTGACTCTTGACGGTCAATGGCTCGATGCGGAGCTCATCCGCGATGTCAGAACCCACCTGCTGGAAAACCCCGGGCCGGTGACAGCGGGATCTGTTGCAACCGCGCTCGCCCGCAGCGGCCGGGTGGTCGGTTCGGCTGAGCTCTTGGAGCTGGTCAGCCGGATCTCGGCTCAGCTGGGTGGGGCCGGTCCGCTGCAGTCACTGCTCGATGAGCCCGAAACAACGGACGTCTTCGTCAACAGCCCGCAGGACGTCTGGGTGGACAGGGGAAGCGGGCTGGTGCCCGTACCGCTGTCCTTGGGAACCGAAGATGATGTGCGGGCTCTCGCTGTGCGCTTAGCAGCACTCGGCGGGAGGCGCCTGGACGACTCCCAGCCCCTGGTCGACGTCCGCCTGCCCGACGGAGTGCGGCTCAACGCACTCATCCCGCCGCTTGCAGGGGAGCACACCGTGATGTCGTTTCGCGTGCCCCGCAGCAAAGGCTTTCGACTGTCAGAGCTCATTGAGCGGTCTTTTCTTACCGCGGAGATCGCCGAGGTTCTTCTGGAGCTGCTGGAAGTGCGGGCCAACATCCTCATATCGGGCGGAACCGGGTCCGGGAAAACAGTTCTGCTGGGCGCGCTTTTAGCCGAAATACCGGCTGACCAGCGCATTGTCATCGTTGAGGACTCACGTGAACTCAATGTGCGCCACGATCACGTGGTTCAGCTGGCAGCCCGACAGGCAAACGTCGAGGGCATGGGCGAAGTGTCAATGGCTGACCTCGTGCGCAATGCCCTGCGCATGCGGCCGGACCGGCTGATCATCGGGGAGTGTCGAGGGGCTGAGGTCCGCGACATGCTCACCGCGCTCAACACCGGTCACGAAGGCGGGTGTGCCACTATTCACGCGAATACCGCGTCGGCGGTCCCTGCCCGTCTTGAAGCACTGGGGGCGCTTGCGGGTATGAGTCCGGAGGCTGTGCGCTCCCAGTCGATGACGGCAATTGATGTCATCCTGCACATCACCCGCAGACGTGACGGGCACAGGAGGCTCGCCGAAATCGCCGCGCGCACAAGCGCCGAGCACACTGCCCCTACCGAACCCCAGACTTCTGGTGAGGTGGCGGCGGAAGCCGGCGGCACCTCGGCGGACTTGGCAACAGTGTGGAGCGTTGAACACGGGGCTGGTGCCGGTTGGGATGGTTTCGTGGACTGGTTGAGGCGGAAGCAGGGGGAGCGGTCATGATCGTGCTCGCTGCGCTGCTGGCCGCCGCGGCGGCCGGGCTGTGGGTGTGGGACCCCGCCGAAAGGCGGCTGAATAAGCTGCTGCCGCGCGATGATTCGGATGGGCCTCGGACGCGTGCGGGTGATGGTCTGCAGGGGCTGGTGCGGCGGTTTCGCAAGTCGGGCGCAGCTGATGACGAACATGCGGCGGCCGCTATCGCCGTCATTGACCGGGCTGCGGAACTGCTGCGTGTGGGTGCGGCACCGGCGGCGGTGTTGGAACACCTGTCGAAGCTGCCCGGGCCAGAGGACCTGCAGGCAGCTTTGGCTACGGCGGCGCGTTCTGCTGAGCTTGGGTCTGCTCCGCATCAGGCGATCTCCGCGCAGGCCGAAGGTCTTCCCGCGCAGTCGAAAGACATTCTGCTTCACATGGCGTCGGTGTGGTTCGTCGCCGAATCTGCGGGAGCCCCTGCGGCAAACCTGCTCGAGCGGTTTGCAAAGACCGCGCGGATGCAGACGGATTCAGCCCGCGAGCGGGCCATTGCGCTGGCCGGACCCCAGTCGACCGTGAAGGTGCTCACCGCGCTGCCGCTTCTGTCACTCGGTCTGGCGGTGCTCATCGGCGCCGATCCGGCGGAACTCCTGACTTCCGTTCCCGGGGCCGTGTCGTGCATCAGCGGGGCGGTTCTTTTGGTGGTCGGTCGACTGTGGATGCGCCGGATGTTGAAGAGGGCACTGTGATGGCCGGGGTGGTCGCCGCGGTTCTCATTGCTGCTGCCGTGTGGCTGTGGATCGGGGATGCGGATGCGCGGCTCAAGCGGGTGCTTGATGGCGGAGTCAGCCTTGGTGATCGAGCCGGCGCTGATACGCAGAACGCGGGCTCGGGCGAAGAAAAGAGGTCCTCAGGTTTGTTGGAGGGTCTGCTGGGGCTCAGTCGTGAGCAGAAGAGCGACCCCGGCGAATCTGATGTTGAGGCGCTCGCCTTCGACCTTGAGCTCACCGCCATCTGTCTTCGCGCGGGTTTGCCGATTGGGCGAGCGTTGGCTTTGGCCGCTGCGGCTGGCGGTGACCGGTCGAATCTGGGTGCGCTGAGCCGAGCCCTTGAGCTGGGACAGACGGATTTTGACGATCAGCATCTGAGCGAAGTCATTGTGCTCATCCGCTTCTCTGCCCAGACCGGAGCGGCACTTGCCGGCCTGCTGTCCGCTATGGCCTACGACCTACGCCGGGCTGAACATCAGCGCCGGAGGCTGGCGGCGGCGAAACTTGGAGTGCAGCTGGTGATTCCGCTGGGGGCGTGCATTCTGCCGGCGTTCATTCTGCTGGGCGTTGTTCCCGTGGTGCTCACCCTCATCGACGACATGTCGGTGCTGTTCGGGTGAAGGGCTCCTGCTGGTCGACATCGATCCGCTCGCCGAACTCGTCGGAGTCGTGGACGCCCGTGCGTGGTGGAACGATGAGGAGTGAACGCTCTCGCGTCGGCGTTCAGTGGTGGAGGCGCTCATGACGGTCATCATTCACCCTGTTGGATACGTCAGGCGGGGCACCACCTTTGAGTCTGCCTCCGACACCGTCGAGATTGATTGGAAGCGCCGTGAGCAGTGCTGAGCTAGCCGAGGTTCTGTAAACGCGCCTACCTTTCACACGAGTAGGAAGGTGGAGCCAGGACATGGGCCACGAAGAGCAGGAACAGGCTACGGGATCAGCATCGTCGTTGCCGGCGGTGGTGTACGTCAGGATCAGTGACGGTCCTGAGGGCACCGAGCGTGGGGTGGAACGGCAGGAGGCTGGCTGTCGTGTCTACGCCACAGCCCGCGGTTGGGAGGTCGCAGGGGTGGCCGTGACAGGGATGTGGTGGTCGACGTGGCGGGGTGTAACGCGGAGCGCAGGTCGGCAAATAAGACCAGTGAGGGCGCGTGGGACAGTCCCGCGCGCCTGGAGACTCCGGAGGTGGAACAGCCATGAGACCACGAAGACGAGTTGTGTGGACGTGTGCGTCTGCGATCGCAGCGGGGGTGTTCGTAGCGGGCATGGTCGCGCCAGCGCATGCAGAAGGTCCGAACGGTCAAGACGCTGAGTACACGCTCGACGCGCTGTCCAGTGGTGACCTTGTCATCGATGGTGCCGAACCCGATGGGAATTTGGGGCGTCGAGCGGCACCGAACGCTGACATCACCGATGGGGTGCAGCTCGGCACGTTCAAGGGCGATGAGACAGTGATCGTTGATGCTTCTCTCGCCGATCATGGAGCGCTCGCGGCGGTGGACACGGAGCACGTTGATCTTTCCTGGGAGGGTGTCGACGCGTCACGCAGCTATGCAGTGTTTCGCGACGATGAACTCCTCGCAGAAACGTCTGAGCGGTCGTTCCGCGACTCGGACGCGGTCCCGGGCGTAATCCATCATTATCGGGTGGAGACCATCCTTCCTGAAGGGGCAGCCCCTCTTCACGACGACGAGGTGACGATCCAGGGGTTCGACGTCGTGGTACCTGACTCGACGGACCTGGCAGCAGAGGCTGCGGAACATAACACCCAGATTGAAGCAATGGCCGCTTATACGGGATCGACGGTGAGATACAGGACGTTCATTCCGCAAGCAAAGCTCAGTGCACCGCGGGCAGGTTGCGGCAGCTATAGGAGCAGCTACAAGTTCGGTGGGGACAACCGCGGCTTCGGTGCCAGTTCAGGCACGTCTCGCACGAGTATGAACGCGAACGTTCGATGGGACGGCCGGGGACTCATCGGGAGTTCCAAGAACGTCGGCGCAACGAAGGTTTACAACTCCAAGGGAAAGCTTGTGGCTACGAAGACAGCTTCTACAAAGGATATGTCTATCAAGCAGCTCGGAAAAACGAAGACCGATGTCGATCTTCGCTTCCGGCTAAAAGCGGGAAACCCGTTCTGTAAGTACAACTCGATTCAGGGTGCTTTTACGATCACGATCACCAAAAACGGGTCGTACAGCATCATTTCCGGCAGTCATCGTCAAATGCCGAATCACGAGGTGTACGTTTCTTCGATCAGTGGAAAGTGGAAGACTGTCTACCAGCGGAAGTACGCAAGTGCCGCGTGCCTGGTGAGTTGGTTGTGCCCCGAGGCGCAGATGGTGGGTTATGGAAAGTACTGATCGGCTGCACGGATCTAAGGTCATGTTGCGGCGTCGCGCAATCATGGGAGGTGCGCTCGTGGGCGGGTTCGCCGCGCAGGCGCTTTACAGCCTTGCGTTCGCCGCGCTTCTGGAAGTCCCGGCGGATAGCCGGTGGCCGCCTGTCGTTGCTGCCGGTGTCATGGTCGTGGTTGTCGCGGTCGCGACCTGGGGACGGGAGAGACGGATTCGTCGCGTCGCCTGGTCTGCGGTCCTCGCGGCCGTTGTGTTCATCCTCTCGTACGCTCTACTCGGGGAGATCGGTGATGCTGTGGCCGAGCAGGTGCCCATGCGTGTGAGCGGAGCGCTGGAGAGAATTCACTACTTCTTCGGCCTCACGGGCGAGGCGTGGACATCTTTCATCATCTCGATGGTTGTAGCCGCCCTCGTCACGGCTCCACGCCGTGCCTGACGACAGTGCCCGCCGCGCAAAGATCTCTTTCTTCGTGCGGCGGGCACTTACTTTCCCCAGTCGATGCCACATGGAATCGATGTGCTGTCAGGAGCATCTGATCTTGGTGATGCGGGAAACGCTGCTGGCACCTCTGCCTGCTTTGACTGTTGCCTTCACCTGGGAACCAGCGTAGGCAAGCACTGTGCCGGAACTGCGGGAGTTCTTTACGGAACGCACCTTCCCATGGAGCGCAGCGAACGAGGTATATGTTGCAGGGCAGGTCGCGTAACTGAGTTTGTTGCCCCGGAACCCTGCTGCGGAGTAGACGCAGTAGCGTCCCGATGCGCATTTGGCGGAGACCTCTCGCGCAGTCGCTGCTCTGGGAGTGGAGCCCGGCGCAGTGTCGGTGGGATCGAGAGTGAGCACGATCGCGCCTTCGCCCCAGGTAACCTCGTTCCAACCGGTTTGGGAGCCTCCGAAGTCCTCGATTACGTCATCGACGCGTTCTTGCATCGATGTGTCTGTCGGACCTGCTGCCCAGGAGCTCTGCGGGGCAAGAAGCAAGATCAAGGTCAAGGTGAGCGTGGCGGTAAGGCGAGATGCTCTTCGCATGTCGTGGTCACTTTCTTGTGAGAAAGACGAGACCGGTCAGCGGTCCCAGGCTACGTAATGGATGACAGATGGTGACGCAATGTCCGTACGGTCGTTGCCGATGTAGATGGTCTCAGCTGCGGTGATCGAGCCCGCGCGGGGCGAGATGATGAGTAGGTCTTCGACGTGTCCGGGGTCGCGGTCTGTGGCGCGGATGGCGATGCCGTCACGTCCGAGGCGGTCGGTGACGCGGCCCGCGACCTCCAGATTAGGCAGACCGCTGACGTAGGAGAGAAGCGCGCTCTCCTGGTCTCGAGAGAGGACGTTGCTGGAGAGAATGCTGGAGACCTCCTGGATCGTCTCTCCAGCTCCTAGCGGCTGTTCGCTTCCTGCCACTGTGGCGAGGTAGTCAGCGATCTCTGTCGGTTCAGTCGGCACTGCTTCGGGGTAAGGAGTGTCAAATTCGCCAGGTGCGAACGTCTCGTCTGACAGCACCGTCCCCGGCGTGGCCAGATGCTCGGTCTTTTGTCCAGGGAATGGGGGCGCAACGGTAACTACGACGTGTACGTTCCCGTCGCCGACGAACGTGATCTCTTCGTGCCGCGGTTCGACGGACGAGGAGATAATAGTGCCGTTGGCGTCGATTTCGGTGTTCAGCACCCAGGTTTCCATCCGGATCCTGTTCGGCGGCGGGTCGCGCTGCAACATCAACTTTGCTGACTCGTCGAGAATTTCTTCCGCGGAAGCATCTATGTGATCGGTGACGAGCAGTGGTGGGGTCGCCGCTGATGCCGGTGTGTCGGGGAGAATGTTGAGTGTGACGCCCCCGGCTATGGCGAACGCTGCAAGGGAGGATGCGATGAGCATCAGCCGCCGGCTGAATCGTCGAGGGTGACCCGGGCTGGGCCCGAGTCGTCGACTCGCTGGTGGGACATTTGGGGAGGAGAGAACCAAGTCAGCGAGTTCTTGTTTCGCGCGCCCCGTCAACGGGAGGTGTCGGTGCCCACTCAGTGGTCGCGCATCGCGGATGCGTCGTTCAAACTCGTCCATCCTTGACCTCCTCACTGTGAGCGTCCTCGACGGCGTTGTACAGCAACGCTTTGAGCGTCTGTCGGGCACGTAACAGCCGTACCCGCACGGTCACCGTCGATATCCCAAGGATCGACGCAATCTCCGCACGAGTGAGGTCTTCCCAATAGGCCATGTAGAGAATCTCGCGGTCGGTTTCTCTCAGTCCTGCCAGAGCCCGGCGAACATCCAGTGCATCTGCGGTCTCCATCCTGTAGGAGCTATCGCCGCTGAGCCCACCGATCCGGCTAAACAGCTCCGTCGAACGAGCCACGCGCTGGTACTCGTTGCCAATGATATTGCGCAACACTTTGTACACCCAGGGCAGAGAGAGATCACCTCCGGACTGATGGTGAGCCCACGTGATCCGGAAGGTCTCCGCTGCCACATCCTCGGCATCGGCGACTCCCGATAGACGTTGCTGGGCAACCGTGAGGACGAGGCGATAGTGTCGAGCATAGAAGTGCGCGAACACCTCGGC
Source organism: Brevibacterium sp. HMSC22B09 (assembly GCF_001806795.1). Taxonomy (NCBI): domain Bacteria; kingdom Bacillati; phylum Actinomycetota; class Actinomycetes; order Micrococcales; family Brevibacteriaceae; genus Brevibacterium; species Brevibacterium sp. HMSC22B09. Next base: position 55,019 of record NZ_KV786013.1, read on the forward strand.
GTGCGCCACGCTGTCGCCGTCGGCTTCCTGCCTCACCTCGTCTCCTTCCGATCGATCGGATCGATGCCCTCCGAACATCACTCCTCGGCACGATGAGAGACTTCAGAACAGCTTCAGATACGACCGCCCTGATCGCTATCATGCCCGCCCCATCTGGCTCGTCCCAATCGCACCTCTCACAGTTTTCTATTTGCTGACAGCGTCCCCGCGTTACATCCCAAGCGAGCCGTGCCACCTGTCCTCCACGGCCAGGCGTGCACCACACAGAGTCAAGGAGCCCGCCACCACCATAAATGTGATCTGTATAACACGATGTAGTGCGGGTTTGTGCTCAGAAAATAGCGAAGGTAGAGGAAGCCGCTATAGCTCACAGTTGGAGTAGCGTCCTCGCGGGGCGGGGACAGCGGCAGAGGGGAGTCGGGTGAACGGGGGTGCGGCAGGAGTCGGGATTGTCGTCACCTCCAGCTGCCTTTCCTCTGACGTGTGTAGTCCTCGCAACGAGACACCAGCTCAATGACGGTCCGTCAGCATTCATCGACATCGCAGTGAACCGACCCTTGAAGGCAGTCAAGTCATGACTTGATCACAGATTTCACGAATCGCGAGCGGGTGCCTGCCGCGCTGAAGCTCAGGGAATGAGGGTCATTCGAACTCGGAGGGTTGATCCCCACGGTTGACTCCAGACAGACGAATATGTCGGTGCTGTTTGGGTGAAGGGCTCCTGCTGATCGACGCGGCTGAAACTGGACTGCAGTTCTGAAGCCTGGGGATAACTTCGCGGTTGTCCCCAGGCTTTTCTTCTCTCTTCTTTCGGGTGCTCCGCACCTGCACGCTGGAAGCGCCATCTGAAGAAAGGAAGGAAAAAGATGGACAACGAAGTTCAGGAACTCGTTCCGATGGAAGAAGAAAAGAAACCCGTGCGCCTGCGCAAACCAGACAGGGGAGCGACAACGGCAGAGTATGCGATCACAACACTCGCCGCGTGTGGTTTTGCCGCACTGCTCGTTGTGGTGCTGAAATCCGAGGGCATCCAAACTCTCATCACAGGTGTCATCTCCAAAGCGCTCAACATGGGCGGGTGATGGCAGTGCCCACTTCGATGTTTCGCCCAGGGAGCCACACTCGTGACGCTGCTCGTATGTCAAACGCTCTCTGCCGGAAGCGGACCGCAGGAAAGGACTGCGGTGCCGTCACGGCCGAATTCGCCATGATCATGCCGGCTATCGTGCTCGTCATTCTTATGGTCATCGGAGTGGGCACCCTCGGCCTCGCGCAGCTTCGCACCTACGAAGCTGCGCGGGCCGGCGCACGCGAAGCCGCCCGCGGCGAACCTACCGCAGAAGTGCGCCGCAGTGCGGAAAGCAAAGCCGGCCCCGGTTCCGCCGTCACAATCGGCAAAGACGGCGAATACACGGTCGTCACCGTCACCGTCCCGACACCGAAGACCATGCGGAAGCTCATCCCTCGCGTGCAAGCAGTGCAAAGAGCGCGCACGGAAAGCAGCGCGCAGTCCGGAGACGCACAATGAGCACACAGCAAACGCGGCAAGCTCAGCGGCACCGCCGGGCAGATCGCGGGTCCATGCCCGCAATCGCAGTCAGCCTCATGGGGTTAGCGGCAGTGCTCATTGCAGGGCTTGGACTGACCAGCAAAGTCATCCTCGTATCCGCGCGCGCAGACGGCAGTGCCGACCTTGCAGCCCTGGCAGCAGCTGACGCTGCGCGGGGAATCCGTACCGGCGACCCCTGTGACGTTGCAAAGAAACTCATCGAAGCCGACGGCTTCACAATGGACGACTGCATTGCCCGTCCTGACCTGGGACGGGCGAAAGTCACCGTCAAAGCGAAGCTGCCAGCCCCGTTTCCCGCAGTGAAGCGCTCAGCCGTGGCAGGTGGGCCGCAGCCGCACACAGCCGGTTGAAAACCCAAAACGGGGCAGTTCATGCAGTGTTTGCAACAGGGGCGTACCGTCGAATGTGAACATTGCACTTTGCAGCACACTGATTGGAGCGCTATGGCCAGCTCAGGCAAAAGCCCCCTCCGCAAACAGGCCGAACGGCGATCACGTGACGCAGAATCCGCCAAGCGAGAAAAAGCGGTTGTCGCCCAGGCACAAGAAGCTGACTCCGGCAAACACCCCGACGGCTTCCTCGCTCACCTGAACCTCAAACCAATCTGGTTCTTCATCGCTTTTGCAGCACTCATCGGAGTGATGTTCATTCCCACCGGTGACGACCTGACGTTTGCTGGGAAAATGGGTCTGGCCGTGCTGGCCTTCGCAATCGTCATGTGGGTGACAGAAGCAGTTTCCTACACGGTCTCGTCCATCCTGATCGTCGGAATCATCACCGTCATGCTGTCCTTCACGCCAGCACTCGACGGTGAATCCCCCGAGGCGATGGGCACAACCGAATCAATCAAACTGGCACTGAGCGGATTCTCCAGCGCCGCCGTTGCGCTCGTCGCCGCAGCACTTGCGCTCGCCGCCGCAATGCAGGCCACCGGCCTGCACAAGCGCCTGGCCCTCTTGGTACTGAAAGTCGCCGGCGAAAAGACCAGCAGCGTGCTCATCGGCGCGATCGTCATTTCGACGATCCTCGCGTTCTTCGTCCCCTCCGCAACAGCCCGCGCAGGTGCCGTCGTGCCGATTCTTCTGGGCATGGTCGCTGCCTTCGGCCTGCCCACCAACTCACGACTGGGCGCCCTGCTCATCATCACAGCAGCCCAGGCCGTGTCCATCTGGAATGTCGGCATCAAAACCGCAGCAGCACAGAACCTCGTGGCCACAGGCTTCATCGAAACCTCCATGGGCCAGTCGATCTCCTGGGGGCAGTGGTTCTTGTGGGCCGCCCCGTGGTCGGTTCTTATGAGCATCGCGCTGTTCTTCATCATGCGCCGCGTCATCAAACCCGAAGTCGATCACATACAGGGTGGCCGGGCAGTTGTTGAAAAAGAACTCGCCGAACTCGGCCCCATCACCGGAAAAGAAATCCGCCTGGTCATCGTCGCCGTGTGCCTGCTGTTCCTGTGGGCAACCGAAGAAGTGCTGCACCCATTCAGCTCGGCAACCGTCACCATCGTCGCCATCGGCTTCCTCCTGCTTCCCCGCGTGGGAGTGTTCTCCTGGAAGACCGCAGAAAAGCTCATCAACTGGGGCACGCTCATCGTGTTCGCCGTCGGAATCTCGCTCGGCTCGCTCCTGCTGAACACGGGAGCGGCAACGTGGCTGTCAGAGAAAACCTTCGGCGCACTGGGTGTGACCGACATGCCGATGCTCGCCATGATCGCCCTCGTCGGCATCTTCACAATCCTCATCCACCTGGGATTCGCATCGGCAACATCCCTCAGCTCCGCGCTCATCCCGGTGTTCATCGCACTCGCCCAGTCCATCCCCGGTGCGGCAGGCGGCGGAATCGGGTTCGTCATCATCCAGCAGTTCCTCATCTGCTTCGGATTCCTGCTTCCCATTTCCGCCCCGCAGAACATGCTCGCCTACGGAACCGGCGCGTTCACGGCCAAGCAGTTCCTCAAATCGGGCATTCCGATCACCATCGTCGGCTACCTGCTGGTCCTGCTTCTGTCCGCCACCTACTGGAAGTGGATAGGCCTGGTCTGAGGACCGGGTTAGGGTGGAAGTCCACGCAGTTTGACCATGGCGGTCAATACCCAGGGAGGTTCAATGACGAACGCACAAGCTCACACAACAGCAGCCATGCCCGTGAGCGAACAGCTGGTGCTAGTCACCGGTGCCGCACGCGGGCTGGGCGCTGCTCTCGTCAAAGCCTTCCACGCCGAAGGTGCGGCTGTTGTCATCAACTACCGCAACTCGGAAGACCAGGCGGTTCGCCTTGCCGAACAGATCCGGGCGCAAGGCGGCGAGGCGCTGGCCGTGCGCGCGGACGTCACTGACTTCCGCGAGGTCAAGGCCATGTTCGATGCCGCACGCGAAGAATTCGGCAGGCCCGTCACCACCGTGGTCAACAACGCGCTGGTCGACTTTTCATTCAACGGCGACGAACGCCCGGACGCGGACTCCATTTCCTATGCCGCTTTTGACGACCAGTTCCGCGGCACCATCAGCGGCGCGGTGCACGTCATCCAGGCGGCTATGAACGGGTTCCGGGAAATCGGCTCGGGCCGGATCATCAACATCGGGACCAACCTGTTCCAAAACCCCGTCGTGCCCTACCACGACTACACAGCCGCCAAAGCTGCCCTGCTGTCGCTGACCCGCACCTTCGCAAAGGACCTCGGCCCTCTGGGCGTGCGCGTCAACATGGTCTCCGGCGGTCTGCTGCGCACCACCGACGCTTCGGCCGCCACTCCGGACGAAGTCTTCGACGCAATCGCAGCAACAACACCGCTGGGCCACGTGACCACACCGGAGGAATTCGCCTCGGCCGCCACGTTCTTCGCCCAGCCGGCATCGCGCGCGGTCACGGGCCAGAACCTCGTGGTCGACAACGGCCTCGTCATGGACTGAGTTCGGCAGGGGAGCCCGGGGCCCGGTGGGCGAGGCGTAACACGGCTGCCCTCGTCTCCGGGGCCGCCGCCCCACTTTTGGGGCTGTCGCCCTCACCCCAGCATCTGCTGCAGCAGCCGGCGGGCGGCGTCTTTGTCCAGCGGCTCATTGCCGTTGCCGCACTTGGGGCTCTGCACGCAGCTGGGACAGCCGCTGATGCATTCACAGCTGGTCAAAGTGTCCAGAGTGGACTGCCACCACCGGCGGAACTCAGCGAAGCCACGTTCGGCAAAGCCCGCCCCGCCGGGCTGACCGTCGTGCACGAAGACCGTCGCCATGCCAGTGTCGGCGTGCCTATCGGATGACACCCCGCCGATGTCCCACCGATCGCACCCTGCAAACAGCGGCAGCAGGCCGATCGCGCAGTGTTCAGCCGCGTGAACCGCACCCGGCAGATCAGCTGCCTCCACCTCGGCATCGGCAATCAGCCCCTCCGGGGCGGTCCACCACACAGCCGAGGTCTGCAGGGTGCGAGCCGGCAGGTCGAGCTCGAATTCGCCCAGCCGGACTCCAGTGCGCTTCTGTTTGCGCACAAACGAAGTCACCTGGTCAGTCACATCGACGATCCCGCTGAAAACCCGCACGCCGCTGGGCAGGGCGAACTGGTCGTGGGTTTCGACAATGCTGATTTCCGTTGTCGACTGCGCCTGCGTTGTGAAGTCGACGGAAACCTGCTGAACCATGGCGACCGAGTTGTCCAAATCGAGGTCCATCACCTGATATTCGATGCCCTGGTGGACGTAGATCGCGCCGGTGTGTGTCTGCGCGTGCGCGCTGGCATCGTCAACCGTGCCCAGAAGCTGGCCGGTTTCCTGTTCCACCAATCGCACCTGTCCTCCGCCGGAACCGCGGATGTCGGTCAGCGCTGCCGCCGATTCCGCTTTCGTCCAGAACCAACCGGTTGGGCGGGCCCGCAGCATTCCGTGTTCGGTCAGCTGGGCGACAAGCTGGGCTGCCTGGGATGACGCGGCGCCGCCCGGTTCCTCTGTCTGTTCCGGCTGGTCAGGGGTGGAGTGGTGGGCGCTGGGGCTGTCGGCGGTGGAGTGGTGGGCGCTTGGGTGAGTATGGGCGTCGAAACGGGGGAAGTCGGCGGTGGTCAGCGGCAGTTCGGCGGCTGCGGCCAACAGGTGACCCGCTAGGACATAGGGGTTGGCGGGGTTGATGACGCCGGCGTCGACAGGGGTGTCAAAGATCGCCTCGGGGTGGTGGACCACGTAGGTGTCCAGTGGGTCATCGCGGGCGATGAGAACCGCGGACCACTGCTGGCCGGAGCGGCCGGCCCGTCCCGCCTGCTGCCACAGGGCGGCCAGGGTGCCGGGCCAGCCGGCCATGACGACCACATCGAGCCCGGATATGTCGATGCCCAACTCCAGTGCGTTCGTCGACGCGACCGTGCGCAGCTTGCCGTTGCGCAGGGCGGTTTCCAACATGCGGCGCTCTTCGGGCAGGTACCCGCCGCGGTAGGCCGCGATTGTTTTGGTGAGTTCCGGTGCGATGGTTTCGACTTCCTGGCGGATAGCCGAGGCGAGGGCTTCCGTTCCTTTTCTTGAGGCGATGAAGGCAATCGACCGGTAGCCGGCGCACGTGGTGTCGGTGAGCATGTCGGCGGCTTCGGCAATCGTGGAGCGGCGGGCTGCGTCTGCGGGAAGTTCGAGGTTCCCGTCGTCAGAGCCTGGCAGCAGCGGCGGTTCCCACAGGATGAATTCTCCGGCGGCGCGCGGGGAGCAGTCCTCGGTGATTGTCGTGGCTGGTCGACCGGTCAGCCGAGAGAAGGTTTCGGCCGGTTCGCTCATGGTGGCCGATGCGCCGATGACCACCGGCTGGGCACCGTAGTGTTCGGCAATGCGCAGCAGTCGCCGCAGCACGAGTGCCACGTGCGAACCGAAAACACCCCGATACCGGTGCGCTTCGTCGACGACGATGAACCGCAGGGACTTGAACCAGCGGGCATAGCGGGAGTGGGCCGGAAGGACTGAACGGTGCAGCATGTCCGGATTGGTGAACAGCAGATTCGCCCACCTGCGCGCCCAGTCTTTCTGTTCGCGTGAGGCGTCACCGTCGAAGGCCGCCGGCCGCAGTCCCTGCAGGGGAAGGCTTTTTGCCGCCGTCAGCTGGTCGTGGGACAGGGCTTTCGTGGGTGCCAGATATATGGAGGTCGCCGGCCGGATGCTGTCGCGGGTGCGGGCTATGGAATCGAGGATCGGCACCAGGAAGGTCAGGGACTTACCTGACGAGGTGCCGGTCGCCACCACTGTGTCAGTGCCTGATGCAATGCTGTTCACAGCTTCGACCTGGTGCTTGTACGGCTTGGTGATGCCCGTACCGGCGAATACCGCGGTGACGTCGTCGTGCACCCAGTCGGGCCAGTCACCGGTAACTGCTTGCCGCTGCGGAATGCTCTCAATGTGCGTCACGCGGTCGGCACGTTCGCCAAAGCGAGTGAGGAGGTCGGTAAGAGCGGACGGCATGCGCGCATTCTCTCATGTGCCCGGTTGTGCGTAGGCTTGATATGCGCTGTCTGCCGCCTGCTGTTGGAAGGAAATATGCGAAGCTCGCTGCCCGCTGTGCCCCGGATTGACTCTGCAGGGGCTGCTGGAACGTCCGCAGGCTGTGAAACATCAGGGGGTTCGGGAGCGACCGTGGCCGGTGGCCATGCTGCTGGCTCTGCATGGCCGGCGCGCCTGCGCTTGGCGCTGGAAGGTCTGGAGTACACGCAGCCGGGTCTGAAAGCACTGTGGGGACCGGACGTCGACCAGGCGCTGCAGACAAACGATGCCGCACCCGCCCTGTGGTTTGCGCGCACAAGCTCGGCATCGCTTGCTGTTGTCGCGCGGCTGTTTCTGCTGGCGGATGCTGTTCCCACTGCCAGCGCTGAGGACGCTCTGGGCGCAGAACTCGTCAGCGCGCTGCAAGCTGCTGGCCTGCTGGTTTCACCCGATGCTGGTGAGCCCCACTCAGGTGACCCGAGCCCGGGTGAGTACTCGGAGGAAAGCGAGCGGCGCCTCGTGAGTTCCGTGTCGATCGCTCCGTACTCCCTGCCGGTGGGTGTGCCGCGGCTGGCTGGCAGGCGCAAACCTGACACCCTCTACCTGGCATCGGATTTCGGGACGCTCACACGGCCGGAAGTGCTTGACGGCGACTTCGTGCTGGGACTCGGCGGTGCAGGGCGCACTCTCATCGAGATCACACCGCGCGAAGCCGTGACAACAGCGGCTGACATTGGCACGGGCTGTGGGATTCAGGCGCTCGCTCTGGCGCTGCACGCAGACACCGTCATCGCAACCGATATCTCTGAGCGCGCCCTGGAGTTCACGCGCCTGAACGCAAAGATCAACGGGGTCGGCAACATCGAAACCCGGCAGGGAAGTCTGCTGGAGCCTCTGCAAGGAAAGACGGTCGACCTCCTGGTGACGAATCCGCCGTTCGTCATCACGCCGCAGGCTGCCCGCGGGCAGTTTGAATACCGCGATGGCGGGATGCCGGGCGATCAGCTGATGCGCTCGCTCGTGCGCGACATTCCGCATCATCTGAGCGACGGCGGGCAGGCCGCCATGCTCGGCAACTGGGAGGCCGGCCAGCCGGATGTCGAGGCCGGTCCCTCTGCCTGGCACAAGGCGGCGCAGGATGAGGCCGCATCAGCACACGAGGCGGCGGTTGGCACAGCTGCCGTCGGCCAGACATCGCTCATGGTGATTGAACGCGAGCAGCTGTCGCCTACCGCCTACGCGCACACGTGGATTCGCGACGGCGGTGTGGTTCGCGCCAGCGAAAAGTGGAACGCAGATACCGCCGCCTGGCTTGACGACTTCGCTTCGCGCGGCGTCGAGCAGATCTCGTTTGGGTGGGTGCGGTTCAAGAGGGGTGCAGGCAGTGAGCCGGTGGTTGCCGCGCATCGTGTCAGCGGCCCGCTCGGGGCGAACGCGGCAGGAGTGGCGGCGTTCCTCGACACCCGTCTGGCAATGCTCGAATGGCTTGCCGGTGCCGAAGACTCGGAAATAGCCGACACGGCTTTTGTCCGCGGCTCCGACATCGTCGAACACAGGCACCACACACCGGGCAGCGAAAATCCGTCCGTCATCGAAATGGCGCAGGGAACCGGTTTCGGGCAGACGCTGACAGTTGATACCGCACTCGCCGCGTTTATCGGAGTGGCCGACGGGACCATGACTCTGCGCACGGTTGCAGGGGCGCTCGCAGCCTTGCTCGAAGTGGATTCTGACAAGCTGTGTCAGCAGCTGGTAGAGCAAGTGCGCGACATACTCCCGCTTGGATTCGTCTACCCTGTACTCGAGTAGGACCGTTACAGTCAGGTGACGGCTGCAAGAAGCCTGGATGTGGCTATCAGCATCAACGCCGTGTCAGTGCCCGGTGCTACATTCGCAGCGTATCCGTGGAAAGGAAAACTGTGGCTGAGAAGAAACCACGTCGTTTGGTGATCGTCGAATCCCCGACGAAAGCGCGGACGATTGTCGGCTTTTTGGGCGACGGCTACACCGTCGAAGCCTCAGTGGGGCACATTCGGGATCTCCCACAGCCCTCTGAACTGCCCGCGGACATGAAAAAAGGGCCCTACGGCAAATTCGCGGTCGACGTCGAAGACGGCTTTAAGCCCTACTACCGGGTGGACCCTGACAAGAAGAAGAAGGTCACCGAGCTTCGCAAGCTGCTGAAAGAAGCCGATGAACTTTATCTGGCAACAGATGAGGACCGCGAAGGTGAAGCCATTGCGTGGCACCTTCTGGAAGTGCTCAAGCCGAAAGTCCCGGTTAAGCGCTTGGTGTTTCACGAAATCACCCCGGAAGCCCTTGAACGGGCACTCGAAAACACCCGCGAAATCGACTACGACCTCGTGTACGCGCAGGAAACCCGCCGCATCCTCGACCGTCTGTACGGCTACGAAATCTCGCCCGTTCTGTGGCGCAAAGTCCGTGCCGGTCTGTCGGCTGGTCGCGTGCAGTCCGTTGCCACCCGCCTGGTTGTCGAACGCGAACGTGAGCGCATGGCGTTCGTTTCGGCTGATTACTGGGACCTCGACATCGACCTGCATGCTCCCGGGCAGGCCGAAAGCTTCGCGGCTAAGCTCACCGCCGTTGACGGTCAGAAGATCGCCCAGGGCCGCGACTTCACCGACGAAGGCACGCTGAAGCCGCGCACTAAGGCGCGCATTCTGGGCCAGCAGGACGCTGAAGAACTCGCTGCCAAGCTCAGCGGGGAAGCGAAGGACCGACTGTCGGTTACGGCACTTGAGACCAAGCCGTACTCGCGTCGTCCGGCGGCGCCCTTCACCACCTCGACCCTCCAGCAGGAAGCCGGACGCAAGCTGCGCATGAGTGCTCGTCAGGCCATGCGCACCGCTCAGTCGCTGTACGAAAACGGCTACATCACTTACATGCGTACGGACTCGCCGGTCCTGTCATCGGAAGCGCTTTCGGCTGCTCGCCGTCAGGTGGGCGAACTCTACGGCCCCGAATTCGTGCCGTCGAAGCCGCGCATCTATGCCTCCAAGCAGAAGGGCGCGCAGGAAGCCCACGAAGCCATTCGTCCCGCCGGTGACCACTTCCGCACGCCGGCCCAGGTGTCGAGTCAGCTGCGCGGTGACGAATTCAAGCTCTACGAACTCATCTGGAAGCGCACTGTCGCATCGCAGATGGCCGATGCCAAGGGTTCGACCGCAACCATGCGGATCAACGCGGACCTCGGCAGCGGCAGCAGCGCCGAACTGACCGCAAGCGGCACCGTCATCACGTTCAAGGGATTCCTCGCCGCCTACGAAGAAGGCCAGGACCTCGAGCGCTATGGCTCGGACAAGAAGGACAAGAGCCGTCTGCCGGACGTCAAAGAGGGCGACGCCCTGTCGGTCGACCGCGTGGAAGCCGACGGGCACACCACGGCACCTCCGCCGCGCTTTACGGAAGCCAGCCTGGTCAAGCGCATGGAAGAGCTCGGCATCGGCCGTCCTTCGACGTACGCGGCCATCATCTCCACCATCCAGGACCGCGGCTACGTCACCACGCGCGGCAACGCGCTCATTCCCAGCTGGTTGGCGTTCTCGGTGGTTAAGCTGCTCGAAGAGCACTTCGATGACCTCGTGGACTACCAGTTCACCGCCGGGCTCGAAGCTGATCTCGACGAAATCGCCAAGGGCCAGGAAGACAGCGCGGAATGGCTGCGTGATTTCTACTTCGGCAGCACGGCCGATGACGGTCACGATGCGCCGGCTGGCATGGACTCCGACGTCGGTCACGCGGGGCTGAAGTCGATTGTCGACAACCTCGGAGACATCGACGCGCGTGAACTCAACACCGTGAACATTGCCGATGGAATCAACCTGCGCGTTGGCCGCTACGGCCCGTATCTCGAAGCCGAAGGCAACAACCCGGATCAGCCCAAGCGAGTGTCGCTTCCGGATGACCTCGCCCCGGATGAACTCACGGCAGAAAAAGCTCGTGAGCTCATCGAAAAGCAGGGCGACGGCGACCGTGAACTCGGTGTCGATCCCGAAAGCGGACACACGATTGTGGCGAAGAACGGCCGCTTCGGCCCCTATGTCACCGAGGTTCTGCCGGAATCTGACGAAAAGCCCAAGCGCGGAACCAAGAAGCCCAAGCCACGCACAGCGAGCCTGTTCAAGTCGATGGATCTGAACACCATTGGTCTGGAAGAAGCGCTGAAGCTGCTGAGCTTGCCCAGGATTGTCGGCCAGGACGCCGAAGGTGTCGACATCACCGCGCAGAACGGCCGCTACGGTCCGTACCTGAAGAAGGGAACCGACTCCCGGTCTATCGAATCTGAAGAGCAGATCTTCACCATCACGCTTGAAGAAGCCGAAAAGATCTTCGCTCAGCCCAAGACCCGCGGACGCCGTGCTGCGAAGCCGCCGTTGAAGGAATTCGGCACCGATCCGAACTCCGAAAAGCCGGTTGTGCTCAAGGACGGACGTTTCGGCCCGTACGTCACCGACGGCACCACGAACGCAACTCTGCGCAAGGACGACACTGTCGAAGGCATCACCGCCGAACGCGCATTCCAGCTGCTGGCTGAAAAGCGCGCCAAGGGGCCTGCCAAGAAGAAGACGACCACGCGGAAGACAACGGCGCGTAAGACGACTGCGAAGAGCACTGCGTCGAAGACGAGTACGGCGAAGAAGACAACCGCGAAGAGCACTGCGAAAAGCAGCACTGCGAAGAAGTCGTAACGGCGGACTGGCTAGGCCGAGTGTCTTCCATGCGCGGTTGCTCTTCGACCGTCGGCGCAGAGAATCCTTGATAAGCCCTGAGAACGCTCCTTGTGCCTTGTGGCGCAAGGAGTGTTCTCGTAGCGTGACTGACGTACGGATATTCTCAATACGACCTCATAGGAGGCGCCGTGTTCACTCGTTCCGTTAACGATGTCGAAGCTGTTGAGTGGGGTGCTGGAACCAGCCAGCGCGTCCTGACTGCAAAAGACAATATGGGCTTCGCCGTTGCCCGCACCGTTGTGCGCAAGGGCACCGAATCGAAGCTTGAGTACCGCAATCACCTGGAAGCCTGCTACTGCATTTCGGGCTCCGGCAACGTCGAAGACACGGATGGCAACGTGTACCCCGTGACTCCAGGCGTCATCTATGTCCTGGATAAGCACGACCCGCACTACCTGCGTGCGTCCGACCACGAAGACATGGAGCTGCTGAGCATCTTCAACCCGCCGATCGACGGCACCGAGAAGCACGTGCTCAGTGAGGACGGTTTCTCGAGCTACTGAGCTGCGACAGACTGAGCTTGTAAAGACAGCGCCCGGTCAGCATGCAGTTGTGCACGCTGACCGGGCGCTTGTGTGTCTGGTTGCTGGGCGGGGCTGTGTGCGGTGGCGGGGTGGGGCTGAAGATCAGCCGCGGCGGCTCGGCTGGATTTACGCTTTAATGCAGATTCACGCTTTAATGCGGCGCATTAGCGCGTGAGGTTGCATTTAAGCGTGAGTTTGGCGTTGTTGGGCGCGTGAAGTGTGCCCGGCGTCGGCTCATCCGCGCCGCCCTGCCCAGCCCGACCCTTCAGCCGAGCTCAACCCTTAGCCCGACCGGCACCTCCGCCTCGTCCGTTCCTGCTGCCAACC
>NZ_KV786013.1:67647-69418 GCF_001806795.1 Brevibacterium sp. HMSC22B09
TTAGCGCGTGAGGTTGCATTTAAGCGTGAGGTTGGCGTTGTTGGGCGCGTGAAGGCTGCCCGGTGTCGGCTCATCCGCGCGGCCCAGCCCGATCCTTCAGCCGAGCTCAGCCTTCAGCCCGTCCGGCGCCTCCGCCTCGTCCGTTCCTGCTGCCAACCTGGATTTACGGTTTAATGCGGATTTGCGCTTTAATGCGGCGCATTAGCGCGTGAGGTTGCATTTAAGCGTGAGTTTGGCGTTGTTGGGCGCGTGAAGTATGCCCGGTGTCGGCTCATCCGCACCGCCCTGCCCAGCCCGGCCCTTCAGCCGAGCTCAGCCTTCAGCCCGATCGGCGCCTCCGCCTCGTCCGTTCCTGCTGCCTACCTGGATTTACGCTTTAATGCAGATTCACGCTCTAATGCGGCGCATTAGCGCGTGAGGTTGCATTTAAGCGTGAGTTTGGCGTTGTTGGGCGCGTGAGGTTGGCGTTGTGGGATGCCCGCACCTCCGCCAAAAAGTTATCCACAGATTGCGAATGCCTCTTGTGGAAACGCTGCTGTTTCGGTGACATAAAAGGATGCATAGCGTATTCACCAACAACATGGCAGCGACCTGCGGCATCCAGATGGGAGAGCTGAGGTCAGCTGCCTCGTGCTGCGTCGAGCGATTGCATCGAGGGATGTACGCGGTCGTGAAGCTGTGCTCGAGACACCCGCTTTTTACACAACTCGCAGATCAGACGATGGTCGATTTGTTCGCCCGCGCGGATGCACAGAAGCGCAACCCTGCATGGCGAAAGGCGCAAACAAACCTCCACACCGCGAAAGCCGAACTCATTGCTGAGTCAGCACACCCGGACGATGTGCTCAGCCATTCCACCGCAGCCCTGCTGCACGGTCTGCCTGTCAAAGCGGTGCCTGAAGCCGTTGAAATGATCAACCCCAACCTGTCGCGCGCAGGAGCCACTTTTCGCCGGCGGTATCGGCAGATCGGCGAAAGTGAAATCGACGACTGGCGCGGTTTTGCCATAACCAATCCCGTCCGAACCGCAGTGGACCTGGCCGCAGATGAATCCATCGAATACGGCACAGCAGTCCTCGATGCGATCTTGCGCGAGGCACCTCTTCAGCGCGAACAGCTGCTTGCCCAGGCTCACGAAATCGCTGAAGCCTACGGCCGTCGGGCAGGATGCGCGCGTGTGCGCAGCGCCCTGAGCTTCGCCAACGGACTTGCTGAGTCCTACGGCGAAAGCGTGTGCATGGTGAAGCTGCGCATGCTTGGGATCGACAACCTCGAACAGCAAGTCGAAATCTTCGACGAAGACGGAATCTTCGTTGCCCGCGTTGACGGGCTGATCCGGGATAAGCACATCATCATCGAGTTCGACGGCGCCGTGAAATACCTATCCACAGCCGACGGCGGCTTCAATGGCGAAGGCGACCAACTGCTGCGCGAAAAAGAACGCGAACATCAACTGCATCGGCTGGGCTACACGGTCGTGCGGATTATGTGGAATGACCTGTTGGGCCTCGACCGACTGCGCGCCCGACTCAAAGCGCTCGGCATTCTTTCCTGAGCCCACGCCGGACACGCGGGCAATCTGTGTACCGGTGAGCACCACCTCGTGCGCGGCAGCGGGGCTGGTTTTGCGCGCAGATGCAGATTCACGCTTTAATGCGGCGCATTTGCGCGTGAGGTTGCATTAAAGCGTGAGTTTGGCGTTGTGGGGTGTGCGAAGGGTGCCAGTGCTGACCCGCATCGCCAGCGGGGCTGGTTTTGCGCGCAGATGCAG
>NZ_KV786013.1:69438-116166 GCF_001806795.1 Brevibacterium sp. HMSC22B09
GCGTGAGGTTGCATTAAAGCGTGAATCTGGCCTGTCGGCTAAGCGGGTGGGGCCGTGGAATCAGCCGCGGCGGCGAGCCAAAGCTCGCAGGCCGAAGCCTCCGCCGATGAAAGCGGCCGCCGCAGCAAGTGCCGCAGCGATGCTCACACCCGTGCGCGGCAGAGCCCCGCCCTTCGAGGAGGGCGCCTTCGCCTCGGGGCCGGCCTTGTCGCCGGCATTGCCGGTGGCCTTGTCGCCGGCCTTGTCAGTCGGCTCGTCGCCGGCTTCATCTGCGCCGCCATCTGCGCCGCCATCACTGCCAGCATCGCCGGAGTCTCCCGAGGTGCCGCCCTCCTGGCCGTCTTCAGAGCCTCCCGTGGGGTCATCGGAGGGGCCGTCAGCGTTGTCATCGCCCGGTTCTTCCTCTGCAGGAGGCGCATCTTCGCCGAAGACCTTGCCCAAGCGCAGGAACACAGTTTCACCGGTTGCGTCATCGAGAGCGTCGTTGTCGGTGACGGCGTAGGCCTCGCCGTCAGCCGCGATGGTGAAGCCTTCCAGCTTTTCCTGCGTCCAGCCGTTGAGCGCCTGCAGCTTCGGCAACACGTCAACCGCAACAGCCTTCTTGACCTTCTGCGGCTTTGCGCCTTCCTCTGCAGCGCCGGCCGCGCCACCCGAACCCGAGCCGTCGGCACCCGGAGCGGTGCCGCTGCCGGCGATTGGCGCCTCGTCAGCCGAATCAGCCTCAACTGCACCGCCCGCCTCAGCACCATCAGGCAGTGTGACCTTCATGATGCGCTTAATCGCAGCGTTGGGGCCGTTCTGCTTGTCGCGTTCGATTACGGCGAGGGTGTTCTTGTCGACCACGGTGAGTTCGGACAGACCGATCCAGTCGCCGTCCTTGTCAGTGGAGTCGAGTTCGTAGGAGAACCACTCCCAGGTCTTGTCGGTGGTGCTGTAGCGGCCGATGCGCACAGTGTTGTCGCCCTCGAGCCCTTCGAGAGGCTTGGCTTCGGGGTCTTTCCACAGGGGACGCTGGATTGCGGCGTAGACGTATTCGCCGCCCTTGCCGTCGTCAATTGCGTCAACGCCCTCAAGCCCCCACTTGCCGATGTGCTTGGCAACATCGTCCGGCAAGCTGATGGTCTCCTTGATGTTGAGCTCGCCGTCCGTGCGGTGGATCGCGTTCTTGTCACCGGTCTTGCCTTCCGAGGCAATCCAGAAACCGCCGTCCTCACGTGCGGAAATGCCCTCAATGTCGAGGCCTTCAGCCGGCTTGCCGTCCTGCATGACGGAGCGAGCGTCAGTAATGCGGGCGGGTGCGTTCTTGTCGCTGACATCGACCGTGTACACGCGGCCTTCGGCCAGAGCGGAGTCCGATGCGGCGTACAGGGTTTTCGCGTCAGTCGGGTGGGCGGTCAGAGCGCCCAGAGCGCTGAAGCCCAGTTCGGACTTATCCGCCACGATCGACGGCTGCGGGTCCTGCTTGTCCGACAGCTGGTAGACGTTGACGGCCGAACGCACGCCGTTCTTGGCTTCGTCGACCTCGCTGGAGACCAGCAGCATGTTGCGGTTCTCCACCGGCAGAATGCCCTCGGGACCGTTGGTGGTGAACAGCAGCTGCACGAATTCGGGCTTGGCTGGGTTTTCAACGTTGTACACGGCCACGAAGTTCGAACGTTCCGAACCGACGAAGGCGTAGCGGGTGCCGTTCATGGTGGCCGTTGCAATGCCCTCGATTTCCGGGCCCTTCTTTTCGGCGCGCTTGTTGTTGTGCAGGCCGTAGCGGTTGGCGATGTCCTCAATCGACGAACCCGCATCCCACACGACCTTGCCGCTGCTGTCGAAAACCGACCATCCGCGGCTGCCGCCCTTCCAGTCGCCTTCATTGGCGGTGGCCAGGTGCTCATCGTCAATCCAAGCAATCGCATCGGGCTCACGCGGCACGCTCTTCAGCGAGTCCGTGGGCTTGATGAGCTTGTCCTTCTTAGCGTCGACGTTCTCAAGGTCAACGCTGCCGGTGCTGAAAACACTCGTAATTTCGTTGGTGTTCAGGTCGATGATCGCCACACCGTTGTTTTCCTGCAGCGTGACGGCCAGCTGGTTGCGGCCGTTGATCGACACGTACTCGGGTTCGAGGTCCTCAGGAGTGTCAAGGCCAGCCTCGGCGACCTTGGGCAGGGGAGTGCCGTCCTCATTGTGGAAGCGAACAGGTTCGGGCTTCCAATCCGAGGCGGGGTCGCCTTCGAGCTTGATCGTCTGGACGAAGCCGGTCGGCTGCTGGGGGAGCCCGCCGTCGCCCTTGTCTTCGTCACGTTCGTTTTCAATCGCAATTGCGGCGCGCTTGCCATCGGGGCTGATGGCAATCGAGTCGGGCTGGCCGCCCAGATCGTAGGAGCCGACCTTTTTGTGGTCGCTCAGCTTGATGACGTCAACGCGGCCCTTGGGGTTTTCGTAGTCCTTGCCGGTTTCGCTGATGACGACGAGCACGTATTCGCCGACAACCGCGACAGACGTCGGTTCGTCGTCCGCGTTGCCAAGGGTTGCCAGGCTGACAGTGCCGAGTCCCTTGGGGCTGCCGGGGTCGCTGACATCGAGGAATCCGATGCGCTTGCCCGCAGCGTCGGTGTAGACCATCGTCTTGCCGTCTTCGGAGATGTCGGAGATCTCGGCAACGGTTTCGTCTGCGATGTCGACGCCGTCAGGGCGGTTTTCGTAGACGGGGTAGGTCGCGGTCCGGGCGAACGAGGCGCCGGAAGCGGCCGTCTGCGCGTTTGCCGGGGTCGTGTCTCCGGATGCGCTGAGGACAGCGGGGGTGATGCCGATGCCGGCGACCAAACCGGCGGCGAGTACTGCGGGGGCAAGACGAGTGAGCTTCACGGATGAACTTTCTGCAGGCCGAAATCGAACCTATTCACCGTCGTACTCGCTGGTGAACTCACCGTTTCGCTGAGGGTAAAACTGCGTGAACGGGCTGGGCGGGGTGTGGGGTGGCGGGTTGCCTGCGCGGCCGCGGCGGGCCGTTTCTGGCACCGCGGCGGGCGCTTTCTGGAACCGCGGCGGGCCGTTCTCACGCTTTAATGCAACTTCACGCGCTGATGCGCTGCATTAAAGCGCAAATCTGCATCAGCGCGTGGATTCGAGCTGGCTGACCGAGTTGTACGCGCCGGCCGCCTCGATTTCCTCGGCTGAGAACTCCGACGGCTCAAGGTCATAGCCACGCGCATACTCCGCCAGAAAGGCCTGCTCGACCGCATCGACAGTGACGTCCGGATGGACTTCGCTGATCGACCCGCCGGTCGCGGGGTCCCAGTCGACCCCGAGTGCCGCCTCGACATCCGTCAGCACGGAGCGAATGGGGTCCGGGTCGGTGATTATGACCGACGATGAGAACAGCCACCCCGTCTTCGTCACCCGCTGTGCCGTGCCGATCGCCTTGATCTTCCCGGCGACGTTGACGCTGTGTTCACCGGGACAGTACTCGCCGGGGATCTCCCCAAGCCGCGCGTCGACCCCCACTGACTGCAGGGCCCGCACATACATGTCACCGAACGAGGTGAAGCGTGCCTGAGTGCCCGTGAACATCTGGTCTGCGGGCTCCACGTGGTCGATCACGAGGCTGCCGTGGTGGTAGGCCGCAACTCGTCCGCCGAGTGTGCGCAGCAGGGGAGTGAACCCGGCTTCGCGCGCCTTGCCGACCGCGTCGTCGAACCCTGCGAGGAACCGGTCACGCCCGCCGAACACAACGGTCGACTCGGGCCGGTAGATGCGCAGTGCACCGGGCCTGCGCCCCGCACGCACCGAGTCGAGGAGCACGCGAGCCAGGGACAGCGTGGTCAGCGGGTCGTCGTGACCTCGGGGCAGAAAATGGAGTGTCGACACGAAAACACTGTAGCGGGACGCTTTCGAACGGTGTGTGTTCAGCGTCGTGTCAGAGGGTCAACGTAGGCTGGGATGGTCAGGACACAGGAGGTCATCAGATGAGCAATGACAAGAGGCTTTCGGCCAAGCAGCCCTTCGGCGGCCCGAACGCAGACACCTCTGACCGGATTGCGGCCATCACCCCGCAGCGCGGTGTCATCGGGCATGCGGTTCTTGAAGCCGCGACGTGGCTGGCCGTGATGTCCTCTGTCCTGCTGACGTATTCTCTGGCCGGTGTCGTGGGCTTTGCATCTTCGGCCCGCGGGGGCGCGCTCGCAGCCGTTGTGCAGCGCGAAGCTGACGGCGACTTCAACCGCAATTTCGCCAATCCTGCGTACTTGGCGGTCATCGTGCTTTTGGGCATTGGAAGTTTCCTGCCGCTCAAGCGGGTCCGCTCGATGGAGTTTTCGCAGCGCACTCTGATTCTGACCATCACGTCCGTGCTGACGGGCATCACCCTTATTGTCTTCGGCGTGTACTCAACTGTGTGGATGGGTGCGATTGCCGCGTTGTTCCTCGGTGCGCTGATTTCTCTGCAGGTCATTCACACCCCGGAACTGCACACCAAGCCCTGGCGTGCGGGCACCGTGTCTGCGGTGATCTTCTTCTTCATCGGCGCAGTCGCCCAGATTCGGGCGGGCATCGGGGCGGGTATGCCCGCTGTTCCGTGGACGGTCTTCGCATCCGGCATTGTCATCATCCTGGCCGGTGTGCTCATCATCGTTTCGCCGCTGCAGCGCTCTCGCATTCCCTCCACCGGGGCGTTCCCGCTGACCCGTGCGCTGCAGCAGGCTCGCGCCCACGTAGATGTGGGCACCCCGTGGCCGGTATACGCGCTGTTCAGCGTGATCGGCTCAATTTTCGTGGTGATTGTGCCTACTGCTTCTGACGAATCGTTCGGCATCATGAGCCTCGGGCTCATGGTGTGTGCCGTTCTGGTCGGTTGGGCTGCCGGGTACGAGGCGGGGCCGACTTTCGCTCCCGGCATGACCCGGCCAAGGCTCACCGCCTTTTCGCTTATCGGCGCGGGCGTTCTCGCCATTCTCGGCGGCATGGTCCACGAAGTCTCCGGCACCGCGCTTCTGTTCGCCGCGGCTGCCTTCGCCGTCGGAGTGGGCGTGCGAGCACAGGATTACCAGGTGTCGCGGCGCATCGGCTTGGGCATCGGTGCCATCATCACACTGCTCATCCTCAGCCTGGACGCACGCTTCACAGTCGTGCTGAGCGAAGCCTCAACCTGGAACATCACAGGCTCTGCAGTCGCAGTGTCGAGTGTCGGACTCCTGGCCATGGTCGGCGGCATCATTGCGCTGTTCCTGTTCTCACCCACCGGTATTCACGGCATCGGCGTCGACATCGTCCACGCGTTCCGCACGCGGACAGCAGACGGGCAACCGGGTCAGTCTGCCGGTTCTGCAGGCGCGCACGGCCCCAAACAGCCGCACGCACCGGCCGCACCTGCTGGGCACGGTGGGCAGGCAGCTCAGTCCGGTGGCGGCCTGCAGACGCCCTCCGTGCGGACCGCGCAGAGCGGTTTCTTCATCGCGGTCGAAGGTCCCGACGGTTCGGGCAAGACAACGCAGATCGACTTCATCCGCAAGCACTTGGCCGCCCGCGGCCTGCACAATGTCGAAACCACCCGCGAACCCGGCGGCACCGACAAGGGCAAGCAGATCCGCGCCGCAATTCTCGACGGCCAGGGAGTCACCCCGAAGTCCGAGGCGCTGCTGTACGCCGCCGACAGGTCACACCACGTGGCCTCGCTGATCGACCCCACCCTGAGGTCCGGCGGAGTCGTCGTCACCGACCGCTACATCGACTCCTCGCTTGCCTACCAGGCGGCCGGCCGCGAACTTGCAGAAGAAGACATCTTCGCCCTGTCCGCGTGGGGAACTGATGGGCTCATGCCCAATCTCACACTGCTGTTGGACATTTCCCCAGAAGCCTCCGCACAGCGCACATCACAGCGCGGCAATGAAAATCACCTGGACAAACAGTCCGCAGAGTTCCGCGGCCGAGTGCGCGCACGTTTCCTGTCTCTTGCGGAAGAAAACCCGCACCGCTACGTGGTCATCAACGCCGATCAGCCCGCACAGAAGGTCTCTGAGGACATCGCCGCGGCTCTCGATGCGGCACTTGATGCTGCGGGCCTGGGCCGCAGGCCGCAGGGGCAGCAGGACCACTCGCAAACCCCGCGGCGCTCCTCAGCGGATCTGCTGGCATCGGACGACCCCGATGCCACACAGGCCATGCCTTCGCTCGAAGCTGAGAATGTTCGTGCCGAATCAGAGCAGCGCTCACAGGGCGCGTCTGGCCAGTCAGCTTCGGCGCAGGGTCCGGCGGTTTCACAGATGCCCGTCGTGAAACCGGCAGAAGAACAGCAGAAACCAGCTGACGGATCGCAGGAAACAAGCGATGGCCAAAAGCCAGCTGACGTGCAGCCAGAACCAGCGGAAGAACAGCAGGAGTCCGCTGAACCGGAACAGGTCGAAACTGCTGCGGGCAGCGCTGAAGGTGCTGACACCGCCGCAGACCCTGACAGCAGTGTTCCGCCGAAGCCGGAAGCGAAACCTGCTCCCGTGCCGGAAGCTGACACAATCCTTCCGGACACACCGTCTGTGAGCGCTGACGACGATGCCGCAACCCGCATTCTGCCGTCCCAGCCGGAACAGAGCGCCGAAAAGCTGCGCAAGCAGGCCGAAATCGAACGCCAGGCGCGTGAACGTCTGCGTCAGGCCCGCAGGGGCAAACGGTGAGTGTGTGGGACGACCTCGTCGGCCAAGAAGCAGCCATCAGCGAACTTTCCGCTGCTGCGGCCGGTCAGGGGATGACGCACGCGTGGCTTATCACCGGTCCACCCGGTTCGGGCCGATCTAATGCGGCTCGAGCCTTCGCTGCCGCGCTGCTGACTGAAGACCACGGCGCAAGCCTCAGTCCCGAGGCGCAGCGAGCGCTCTCCGGCACCCACGAATCAATGACGATGCTGCGCACCCAGAAGTCCGTCATCTCCATTGACGAAGTGCGCCAGCTGGTCAGCACCTCGCAAAGCTCACCGGTCAACGCCGATTGGCGCGTCATCATCATCGAAGACGCCGACCGCATGGCCGAACGCACCTCCAACGTGCTGCTCAAAGCCATCGAAGAACCACCGCCGACCACGGTGTGGATCCTCTGTGCGCCCAGCCCCGAAGACGTACTGACCACCATCCGGTCGCGCTGCCGGACCGTGGGCCTGCGCATCCCGCCGGCAGAGGCCGTTGCCCAGCTGCTGGTCAACCGCGACGGTGTCGACCCCGAGCGTGCCAAATGGGCTGCTGCCGCCGCACAGAACCACATCGGACGGGCCAAACATCTGGCACTTGATGACGACGCAGCGCAGGCTCGCCGCAGGATCCTTGAAATCCCTCAGCGTCTCACATCCGTCGGCGCAACAGTGCGGCTGGCGGGTCGAACAGTCGAAGCGGCGTCCGAACGCGCGGAAGAGCGCACAAAAGCCCGCTCAGAAAAGGAACGCGCTGAACTGCTTGAAACCTTGGGTGTTGAACCCGGCAAAGCAGTGCCGCCGGCTCTGCGCCCGCAGGTGAAGAGGCTGGAAGAGGAACAGAAGCGCCGGGCAGTTCGCGCACGGGCTGACGAACTCGACTCGATCATGCTCGAACTGCTTTCGCTGTACCGCGATGTTCTGCTGACCCAGCTGGGCAGTGGGGACACACTCATCAACATCAGCGAAGCCGAACTCATCCGCGAAATCGCCGCACAAGACGACGCCACAACAACACTCAAACGCATCAACGTGCTTGAACTGGCCCGCGAACGCCTGCAGACCAACACCGCACCCCTGCTGATCGTCGAAGCCGCGTTCATCGGACTGGCCAACCCCTGGCTGGAAACTCACACGACGCTCTGAGCCGATGCCCTGAGTCCGCGCGCTCGGGAGCAGTACGCAGGAACGGCGCTGCCAGCAAACGGAGCCCCGCATAGCACCTGCCGCACCACATCACCTCAGCGCGCGGGCAGCCTCCACAAGCCGGCGAAGTCCCGTGTGCAGTTCACTCTCCGGCCCGCCGAAGCCAACAACGATCCCATCGGGCAGTCCACCGTCATCCACACCGTCAGGCAGCTGTCCAGCCCAGTACTCCGACAGCGGCTGCACCCGAACCCCGTGCGATTGAGCCGCGGCAACCAGCTCAGCTTCCGGCAGATCGACCGTGACAACAGCGGCGAGGCCGCCCGGCACCTCGTCAACATGGAATCCGGGAACCCGCCCCAGCACCGTCCGCACAACATCCAACTTGATCCGATGCTGTGCGCGCACCGCCGCCGCGTGACGTTCCAAACCACCCGACTCAATGAGTCCAGCCACTGCCCGCTGCAGAATCCGGCTCACCGGCGCTCCCAGCTGTGCGCGCAGAACCGCAAGATCACCGATCCACTCCACCGGCACGTGCAGGTGGCCCAAAGCAATACCGGGGCTGATGAGCGACGCCAATGATGACAGCAGAACGACCGGTGCGCGCTCCGAAACCGCAAGCCCAGCCAAAGTCGGCAAAGGCGCTGCGTCCCATCGGAACTCGGCGGTGTGATCATCCTCGATCACAGTGAAACCATGCGCATCGGCTGCAGCCAATACCGCCAGGCGCCTGGCCAGCGGCAGCGAACCGCCCAGCGGGTACTGGTGCGACGGCGTCACAATGAGCGCGTCCAGACCATCTGGGATCTGCTCGGGAACCAGCCCGTGATCGTCAACGGGCACAGGAATCAGCCGGTGGCCCAAAGCCTCGACAGCTCGTCGCAGGCCCGGATACCCGGGGGACTCAATGCCGATGCTCAGCACTGGCCGTCCAACTGACACTGCCGACCCGGTCGCGTCTCCACCTCGTCCCATTCGGTGCTGCAGACAGTCCAGAACCAGCCGAAGGCCGTCGCGAGCACCCGCGGTGACGACAACCCGCTTGGCAGAGGCGGGCATACCGCGCACACGTCGCAGCCGGTCGGCAAAAGCGACTCGCAGTTCGGCAAGACCCAGTGGTTCTGAGCTCCCCTCCCGGAAGTCTTCTTCGGCTTCACGCGCGGCGGCCCGCCAGGCCGCCCGCCACATGGGCGACACCACCCCGGAGCCGTCCACGCGGGAAGGCAGGAGACTGATCGGCGAGGTGGAGCTCGCCTCCGCGCCCCGTGCCCCGGTCCCGCTGTCCGCGGCATCCGCGCGCCTCACCGAGCCGGGTTCACGAGGCGCCTGCCGGCTGCCGGGCAAACCGGTTGGGGTCGGCGGGTGCTCGGCTGCCGCTGGGCGTGGGACCGCGGCGAGGTCGGGGCTGACGATCGTGCCAGAGCCTTCTGCCGACACAATGCACCCTTCGGCGGTCAGCTGTTCGTAGGCGGCGACGACGCTGCCACGGGATACGCCCGCCAGGCGGGCGAGGCTGCGGGTTGACGGCAGTTCGGTGCCGGGAACGAGAGTCCCGGTTTCAATGAGGGAGCGCAGCTGACCGGCGATCTGCACGGGAAGCGAAACGCTTGTGCTGCGATCAACGGACACAGGCAGCGTCACTGGGCGAGGGGTGCGGGCCATGCTCAGACAGTAGCTGACCGCCGGATAAGTGGTCTAATGCTGGGATGCAGAACTGGACCTGGCTTTGATCCGCTTTACGGGCCACGATGGGCGAAGTCACATCAGTTGGCCGCCCCGGCACAGTGCCGCAAATGTCGCAGGCATCGCACGCCCAAGCGGCCGAAGCCCGAAAGGATTTCCCATGGCAGCACCCGGACATCAGACAGCCGCTCAGTCGAGCATGGTCAAGCGAGGCCTGGCAGACCAGTTCAAGGGCGGCGTCATCATGGACGTCGTCACTGCCGAGCAAGCCCACATTGCCGCTGATGCCGGTGCGTGTGCCGTCATGGCCCTTGAGCGCGTGCCTGCCGACATCCGCGCGCAGGGCGGTGTGGCCCGCATGTCCGACCCGGACCTCATCGACTCGATCATCGAAGCCGTTGACGTTCCCGTCATGGCCAAGGCCCGCATCGGCCATCAGGTCGAAGCGCAGGTGCTGCAGTCGCTTGGTGTGGACTTCGTTGACGAATCCGAAGTCCTCAGCCCCGCCGACTACGTCAACCACATCGATAAGCACGCTTTCGACGTTCCGTTTGTCTGCGGTGCCACCAACCTGGGTGAAGCGCTGCGCCGCATCAACGAGGGTGCCGCCATGATCCGCTCCAAGGGTGAGGCCGGCACGGGCGATGTTTCGGAAGCCACCAAGCACATCCGCACGCTCAACCGCGAAATCAACGAAATTGCAGCCCTGTACGAAAACGCGCCCGACGAACTCTACGTCCGTGCGAAGGAACTCCAAGCGCCGTACGAACTGGTCGTCGAAACCGCCCGTGAGCGTCGCCTGCCGGTTCCGCTGCTTGTCGCCGGCGGTGTCGCCACCCCGGCTGATGCCGCGTTCATGATGCAGCTGGGTGCTGACGGCGTGTTCGTCGGTTCCGGCATTTTCAAGTCCGGCAACCCCGAAGCGCGTGCCAAGGCCATCGTGACCGCCGTGCAGAACTACAACGACCCGACCGTCATCGCGGATGTGTCCCGCGGCCTGGGTGAGGCGATGGTCGGCATCAACGTCGCGGACCTCCCCGCGCCGCACCGCCTGGCCGAACGCGGTTGGTGAGCCTTCTGGGCTGACCCGGGCTCAGCACGGCCCGTGTCAGCCCAGAGTGGCCGGGCTCAGTCCAGCCCGGCTCAGTCCAGCCCGGCTCAGCTTGGCAGACCTTCTGTCAGCAGGTGTTCGAGCATGCCGGCGGTCAGCGTGGTGCGCGGACCGATCCAGTCGACGAGCGCGTGTTCGTCATCAGCGTGCGACCCTCCGCCGACTGTGCCGAGGCCGTCGACGGTGGGCACTCCTATGCCGGCGGTGAAGTTGCCGTCGGACCCTCCGCCAACCGAAATCGGCCGTACTTCCGGCAGTCCCTGACTGTCGGCGATGTGCTGAGCCAGTTCGATCAGCGGTCGGCTGGAACGCTCTTCCATGGGCGGGCGGTTGATGCCGCCGGTCAGTTCGACCAGCGCCCCCGGCAGGTGCGGGGTGAGCGAATGCAGTGCTGAGTCGACCCGCAGTTGTTCGGCGACCGTCAGTGCGCGCGAATCAATGTCGAGCTGCGCCTCTGCCGGCACGGTGTTGGTTGTAGTGCCCGAGTGCATGGCAGTGGGGATGACAGACGTGCCCACCGCAGGGTCGTTCAGCCGCTCCACGGTGAGGATCTGGTGGGCGGCTTCGACGGTGGCGTTGATGCCGCGTTCGGGTTCAACGCCCGCGTGGGCGGCCCGCCCGGTGATGTTCAGGCCGTAGAGTGCAACACCCTTGCGCGCAGCTTTGAGCTCACCATCTGGCCCGCCGGATTCGAAGACCAAGGCGGCCGAAGCCCCGTGGGCCTCCGTTTCGATCAGGTGGCGTGATGATGGTGAGCCGAGCTCCTCATCGCCGTTGATGAAGATTGACAGCCCATCGAGTGAGCCGAGTTTCTTCTGCACGCGGGCGGCCGCGTACAGGGCGATGAGGTTGCCGCCCTTCATGTCGTCGGTGCCAGGGCCGGTGATGACGCCCTTGTTGACGGCAAACGGCATGGTGTCGAGCGTGCCGATGGGCCACACGGTGTCATGGTGGCCGATCATGACGACTTTCCGCGGCTGTGTGCCGAACCGCCACAGCAGGTGGGGAGTGTCGGAAACCGTGATGATTCGCGGCGCCACGCCCAGCAGTTCTTTGCCGACGGCTGCGTGAACTCTGGCGGACTGTGACAGGGCGTAGTGGTCCATCGACGGTGATTCGCATTCCACGAGTGTGCGGAAATGGCGGATGAATCGGTCGAGTTCCGTGCTGTCCACTGGTGATTCCCTGTCCTGATTCTGCTTACTGTCGACGTGTATGTGCGTGCCGCCTGTCATGCGGCTGTTGGGGTTGCCCCTTGTCACCTTACTGGGTGGGCGTGCAGCGGTTCCGGTCGTTTTGCCCTTGTCTTTGCGTTCGAGTATCATTTTCCGAGTTGCCGCCTTAGCTCAGTCGGCAGAGCGATTCACTCGTAATGAATAGGTCGCCGGTTCGATTCCGGCAGGCGGCTCGGCATAAAAGCTCCCCTTCCAGGTTCGGAAGGGGAGCTTCTTTTTGTCTCACGAGGCGCCGCTCGCCTTCGCGCTTTCTCGCGCCAATGTGCACGCGCTCGCCTCACCGGCCGTTCAGATGAATCCGGCCGCATCCTGCTCCTGGGTGGCAAGCCCGTCGAAGAGGAAGTCGAGCTCCACCTCGTGTGCCGTGGGGGAGTGTGGTCCGGGTTACAGTAGGGTGCAGGAAAGGCAGACCTTCTACCGGGAGTGCTACGTGAAGATCAGCGGAGACGTCGTCGTCGGAATCGACGGTTCTGGTTCAAGCCGCAAAGCGGCGCAGTTCGCCGTGGACAACTTCGCGCAGGACGCTCCCATTGACCTTGTCACCGTCATCAAAACCGAACGCCCGGCAGGCGACTACGAACACAATCTGCCCGGCACTTTCTCAACCGTCGGAACGCCGGAAGAACGTGAAAAGGGCGAAGCTGCGATTGAGCGCGTCATATCGAAGCTCGTCATTCCCGAAGGCGCTTCAGTGAAATCCCGCGTGCTGTTCGGCGACCCGGCAGAAGAGCTCGACAAGTGCGGTATGGACGCCGGCCTGCTGGTCATCGGCCACCACGGATCAGACCAGCCCGTTGCCGGAAGGATCGGCACCGTCAGCCGCGGCTTGCCGGGACACGCACTGTGCCCGGTTCTCATTCACCGACCCGTTGACGATTTTGAAGACAGCGAAGACGGCCGTGACGAACGCCCCGTCATTGTCGGCATGGACACCTCGGAATATTCGGCGGTTGCCGCACTCGACGCAGCGGAATTTGCGCAGCGGGCGGGAGTTCCCCTCCAAGTGGTCGTCGCCACCGGAACTCTGGAAAACTCTGACCGGGCCAACTCGCAGGTCGACTTCGACCTCACGTGGCTGCGCTCAGAATTCCGCGACCTCAAGGCGTCCGCGAAGTTCGTCGAATCTTCCAACCCCGTCGAAGCGCTCGCTGAGGGTTCTGCCGACGCGCAGCTTCTGTGCATCGGCAAGCGCGGTGTGAACCTGTTCCACGGAATGGCGGTCCAGCTGGGTCGAGCCGCAGCCGGACTGGTGACCGAAGCGCGCAGCTCACTGCTGCTGTCGACATTCCGCGACGACCCGCGCCTGGCCAGCCGCCGCATCATCAACTGACTTCCGTTCACTGCCTCCGCCCTGCGGTGAAAAGCCACGGGCGGGAATAGAGCCCCGGCCGTGTCTGTCTCCCGTCAGGCTCACCCTGCCGGCACGCGGTGCTCCGCTGGGTGCTTCACCCCAGGCGGAGTGCCGCGCGGGCGGCGTCGCGCAGATGCTGCTCGATGACGTCTTTGTCGAGCCTGCGCACCACGTAGGGCGTCGAATTGAGCATCCCGATGACCGCCTGAACAAGCACCCGCACCCCGGCCCCTTCAAGGTCGGGGTGCACGTGTATCAGCACGTCTTCCCAGCCGGTCATATATTCCCTCTGCAGGCGGCGCACGCGTTTGCGATCACTTTCCTGCAGGGCCTCGAAGTCGCGGTCCTGAATGCGGATGAGCTCCGGTTCGTTCACCGCGAATTCCACGTGGAAGGCCAGGAGGTCTTCCATTGCCTCGCGCGGCTGTGCGCCACTGTGGGCTGCGACGATGCTGCTCATGCCAGCGTGCAGCCGTTTGGAAATGCCGACCAGAAGTTCGGCCAGCAGCGCTTCTTTTGAATCGAAGTGCCTGTACACCGCAGGCCCGGAAATCCCCGCGCCCGCGCCGATGTCGTCAATGCTGACGGCGCGGAACCCTTGACGGGCAAACAGCTTTTTGGCCGAATCGAGGATCTGCTGGCGCCTGCGCTCTTTCGCGGCCTGCCGCTTAGTCGGGGCCGGTGAAGCTTCCGAGGTGCCGCCGGCTTCACTGCCTGCTGTCACCTGATTGTCGGGTACCTGGGCGTTGCCGGGGCGGGTCGCGCCTGTTGCGCTGCGTGTCATGCCGCCCTCCTTTGCTGGGCTCTTTCGCCGCCGGTGTTCTTGCTTGTGTCTGGAGACACATCGGCATACTATACTTTCAGTTAGTGGCAATTCACTGAAATCGGCAAGCGGCAGTCAGAAAGCACATTCTGAAAGCCCGTCTGAAGGTCTGAAACCTCACGGCCCAGTGGTATCCAGTACGAAGGAGTTCGGATGAAGACACTAGGCACGCCGCCTGATGCTGCGGTCGGCGCCGAACGCGCCGCGGCGCACCAGACGCTCATCGACGAACTGCGTGAGCGCATTGCCCAGACCGCCCTGGGCGGTTCTGAGCGTTCACGGCAGCGGCACATCGACCGCGGCAAACTGCTGCCCCGGGATCGTGTCGAACAGCTGCTCGACCCGGGCACTCCGTTCCTGGAGCTGTCGCCGCTTGCTGCTAACGGCATGTACAACGACGACAGCCCGGGTGCTGGAATCATCACCGGCATCGGCGTCGTTGCTGGCCGCACATGCGTCATCGTCGCCAATGACGCCACGGTCAAGGGCGGGACCTACTACCCGATGACCGTCAAGAAGCACCTGCGCGCCCAGGAAGTTGCGCGCGAAAACCAGCTTCCCTGCATCTACCTGGTCGACTCCGGCGGTGCCAACCTGCCGAATCAAGACGACGTCTTCCCTGACCGCGAGCACTTCGGCCGCATCTTCTACAACCAGGCGACCCTGTCGGCCGCCGGCATTCCGCAGCTGGCCGCTGTCATGGGCTCGTGTACTGCCGGCGGTGCGTACGTTCCGGCGATGGCGGACGAATCGATCATCGTCAACGAACAGGGCACGATCTTCCTGGGCGGCCCGCCGCTGGTGAAGGCCGCAACCGGCGAAGTCGTCACAGCTGAAGAGCTTGGCGGCGGTGCTCTGCACTCACGCACCTCGGGTGTCACCGACCACCTGGCGGCCAATGACGAACACGCTCTGGAGATCATGCGCGATGTCGTGTCCACCCTGCCCCCGCAGGAAAGCCTCACCCCGGCGTGGGCGCGCAGGGAACCGCGCGAACCGCTGTTCAGCCCGGACGAACTCACCCAGGTGGTGCCGGCTGATCTCAAAACCCCGTACGACGTCCGCGAAGTCATCGCCCGTCTGGTCGACGGCAGCGAGTTCCACGAATTCAAAGCCGAATACGGCACAACGCTCGTCACCGGCTTTGCCCACCTGGATGGACACCCCGTGGGAATCATCGCCAACAACGGCGTGCTGTTCGGCGAATCCGCGCAGAAGGGCGCACACTTCATCGAACTGTGCGACCAGCGCGACACCCCGCTGATCTTCCTGCAGAACATCACCGGCTTCATGGTCGGCCGCGACTACGAAGCCGGCGGTATTGCCAAGCACGGAGCGAAGATGGTCAACGCAGTGGCCACCGCCCGCGTACCGAAGTTCACCGTCGTCATCGGCGGTTCCTACGGAGCCGGCAACTACTCGATGTGCGGGCGGGCCTACAGCCCGCGTTTCCTGTGGATGTGGCCGCACACCCGCATTTCCGTCATGGGCGGCGAACAGGCAGCCAGCGTGCTCTCCACCGTCAAACGCGACCAGATTGAAGCTCGCGGTGAAGAATGGTCGGCTGAAGAAGAAGCCGAATTCAAAGCGCCTGTCCTTGAGCAGTACGAAACCCAGGGTGTGCCCTACTATTCGACCGCACGGCTGTGGGATGACGGCATCATCGAACCCGGCGACACCCGCCAGGTGCTCGCACTGGCTTTGGAAGCCGCCCGCTACGCCCCGCTTGCCCGCCCCAACAACGCGCCCGGCTACGGCGTGTTCAGGATGTGATCGCTGTGTTTTCAACAGTTCTCATTGCCAACCGCGGTGAAATCGCCCTGCGCGTTATGCGCACCTGCCGTGCGCTGGGCATCAAAACGGTTGCCGTGTACTCCGATGCCGACGCCGAGGCGGCACACGCCAAAGCCGCCGATGTCGCGGTTCGCTTGGGTCCGGCAGCTGCTGCGGAATCGTACCTGCGGATCGACAAGGTCATTCAGGCCGCCAAGGACACCGGTGCCGAGGCGATTCACCCCGGCTACGGCTTCCTGTCGGAAAACGCCGAATTCGCTCAGGCCTGTGAGGACGCGGGGATTGTGTTCCTCGGTCCGACCGCCGAGGCCATCCGCACGATGGGCGACAAGATCACAGCCAAGCAGGCTGTGGCTTCGCGCAATGTGCCGCTGGTTCCCGGTGTGGCCGAAGCCGGCCTGACGGACGAACAGCTCATTGAGCGGGCTGACGAGGTGGGCTTCCCCATCCTCATCAAGCCCTCAGCCGGAGGCGGCGGCAAGGGCATGCACGCGGTGCACGACCCAAAGGACCTCAAGGACTCTCTTGCTGCAGCCCGCCGCGAGGCAGCGTCGAGCTTCGGTGATGACACCCTGTTCATTGAGCGCCTGGTTGCCACGCCGCGGCACGTTGAAGTGCAGATCCTCGCTGATGAGCACGGCAACGTCATTCACCTGGGCGAACGCGAATGCTCCCTGCAGCGCCGCCACCAGAAGGTCATCGAAGAAGCTCCGTCAGCGCTGCTGGACGAAGAAACCCGCGCGGCCATCGGCCAGGCTGCCTGCGACACCGCCCGCTCCGTGGGCTATCGCGGTGCCGGCACGGTCGAGTTCATCGTCTCGGCTGACAAGCCCGATGAGTTCTTCTTCATGGAGATGAACACCCGCCTGCAGGTGGAACACCCCGTCACCGAAGAGGTCACGGGTGTTGACCTGGTCGAGTGGATGCTGCGGATCGGTAACGGCGAAGAGCTTTCGCTGAAGCAGGAAGACATCACGCTCACCGGCCACTCGATCGAAGCGCGCGTCTACGCGGAAGACCCCTCCCGCGGCTTCCTGCCCACCGGCGGAACGGCACTCGACGTGCAGTTCCCCGAAGGTGAGGGCATCCGCATTGACGCCGGTCTTGAAGCCGGTCAGCGGATCGTGTCTGACTACGACCCGATGATCGCCAAGGTGATCGTCACCGCTGATGACCGCGAAACCGCGCTGTCACGCCTGGACTCCGCGCTCGCACGCTCAGCCGTGCCGGGCATCACGACGAACATCGACTTCGTTCGTCGCCTGGTCCGCCGTGACGATGTTGTCGAAGGCAAACTCGACACGGGCCTGATTGACCGCATGACGGAAGATGAACTTGCCCACGCTGCCGGTGAGATCGACAAACTGTTCGCCGCGGCGTTCGTGGTGAGCACCCGGGGAGCCGCGGGAACACAGAAACTCGGCGGCACCTCGGCAGGGGAGCGCGCAGAAGCGCCCAGTGCGTGGGCTCGGCCCAACGGGTGGCGATCCAGCCGCCAGCCTGCCGTGAGCGTGAAGCTGGCCCACGGCGGTGAAGTCGAGACCGTCGTGTGGCGCGGCGAAGAGCTCACGCGAGTCACCACGGAAGCCGGTGACACGGTGTACAAGCTCACGATCGACGGCGTGCAGCACACCGCGATGCTGTGGGCCGACCCGGACACCCGCATGATCTGGGTCGCCAGCGAACGAGGCGTCTACAGCTTTGCGCGCCCCGTTGCCGAATCTGAACTCGACCCGGGTGCCGCGGGTGCCGACATCTGCGCACCCATGCCAGGGTCGTTGACCCAGCTGCTGGTCGAAGACGGTGCGGAGGTCGCAGAAGGCGACCCGATCGCCGTCGTCGAGGCCATGAAGATGGAGCACGTGCTGCGCGCACCCGCAGCCGGCACCGCCCACGTCAAAGCCACGGTCGGCGCTCAGGTGGCACTGGACGAAGTGCTCGTCACGATCGTCGACGAAGAAGCAGAAGAAGACTGACCCAGAACTTAAGGAGAGCTCATGAGCTTCACCCCAGGAATGCTGCCGGAGGAATACGAAAGCCTCCGCAGGGCAGTTGCTGATTTCACCGACAACGAAGTCGCCCCCGTTTCAGCTGAACTCGACCGCAAGCACGAATTCCCCTATGAACTCGTCGCGAAGATGGGCAAGATGGGCCTGTTCGGCCTGCCCTTCCCGGAAGAGTACGGCGGCATGGGCGGAGACTACTTCGCACTGTGCCTGGCGATTGAGGAAATCGCGCGCGAAAACCAGTCGCTGGCCATCACGCTCGAGGCCGCTGTTTCGCTCGGTGCCATGCCCATCTACCTGTTCGGCACGGAAGAGCAGAAGAAGGAATGGCTGCCCAAGCTCACGGACGGTTCCGGTCTTGCATCCTTTGGCCTGACGGAACCCGAAGCCGGATCAGACGCCGGCGGCACCCGCACCAAGGCGACGCTGGAAAACGGCGAATGGACGATCAACGGTTCGAAGTCGTTCATCACCAACTCCGGCACCGACATCACCCGCCTGGTCACCGCGACCGCCGTCACCGGCACCCGCGTGGGCAAGGACGGGAAGGAAAAGCCGGAGATCTCCACCATCATGATTCCGGCCGGCACTCCCGGCTTCACGGCTGAGCCGCTGTACGACAAGGTCGGCTGGAACTCCTCCGACACCCACCCGCTGACCTTCGACAACGTCAAGGTTCCCGAAGAGAACCTGCTGGGTGAGCGCGGTCGCGGCTACGCAAACTTCCTGCGGATCCTCGATGAGGGGCGTATCGCGGTTGCCGCGCTGTCTGTCGGTGCCGCGCAGGGCTGTGTTGACGCGTCCGTGAAGTACGCCCAGGAGCGCATGAGCTTCGGCAAGCCGATTGCCAGCTACCAGGCGATTTCCTTCAAGATCGCCCGTATGGAAGCCCGTGTTTCGGCAGCTCGTGCGGCCTACTACGAAGCCGCTTCGAAGATGCTGGCCGGCGAACCGTTCAAGAAGGAAGCATCCATCGCCAAGCTCATTGCAGGTGAAGCAGCCATGGACAACGCGCGCGACGCCACACAGGTCCACGGCGGCTACGGCTTCATGAACGAATACCTGGTGGCCCGCCACTACCGCGACTCGAAGATCCTCGAGATCGGCGAAGGCACCACCGAGGTGCAGCTCATGCTCATCGCTCGCGCTCTCGGGCTGTGATCTGAAGCTGGGCTGACGAGGTGGGGCTCGGCTTGAGCTGAAACTTCGGCTGCCGAGCCCGTGCCGCTGAGCGAAGCAGCCGGCTGTCGCAGCAGGTGTGAAAACCTGTCGCGACAGCCGGCTGCTTGTTGCCTACAGCTGCTGTGTTCGTCAGCCGTGTGTCTCAGGTTCTACAGGCCGCCGGTCTTGAGCTCGTTGGCGATGTAGTCGGCCTGACGCATTGCAAGGGCAACGATGGTCAGGGTTGGGTTTGCTGCGGCTCCGGTCGTGAACAGTGAACCGTCAGACACGAAGAGGTTCGGGATCTCATGTGCACGTCCAAAGCCGTCCACCGGTCCGTCTTCAGGCTTCGCCGCCATTCGACAGGTGCCCAGATTGTGGGTTGAAGGGTATGGCGGTGTCCTATGGACGTCGAGGGCACCGACTGCTCGGTAGAGGTCTTCGGCCTTGCCGTAGGCGTACTCGCGCATGGAAATGTCGTTTTCGTGGTCGTCGAAATGCACATTCGGCACGGGCAGGCCGTTGGTGTCGGTCGCCGTCGAGCTGAGTGTTACCCGGTTGGATTCCTGCGGCATGTCCTCGCCGACAATCCACATGCCGGCAAGTTTGTCGTAGTTGTCAATCCAGCGGGTGAGGTCCTCTCCCCAGTTTCCGGGATCGATGAAGCTTGCCAAGAACGCCGGTCCGAGTGAAATGGTCTCCATGTAGTAACCGCCGACGAATCCGCGCGAGGGGTCGTGAACAGATTCGTCGGCAATGATCCCGGCCATGGTTTCGCCGCGGTACATGTGCACCGGCTTGTCGAACATCGCGTAGGCGGAGCCTGTCATGTGGCGCATGTAGTTGCGACCGACCATGCCCGATCCGTTGGCCAGCCCATCGGGGAATGCCGATGTTGCGCTCATGAGCAGAAGGCGAGGTGTCTCAATCGCGTTGCCGGCAACGCAGACGACTCCCGCTGCCTGTCGGTGCATTTTGCCTTCTTTGTCCATGTACAGGACTGAGTCGATTCGGCCAGAGGCGTCATGGGTGATCTGCACTGCCGTGCTGTCGGGGCGCAGGTCCAGGAGCCCGGTTTCCAGAGCGCGGGGAATCTCGCGGACGAGTATCGACCATTTCGACTTGTTCTTATCGCCCTGGAAGTTGAAGCCGTCTTGGATTGATGCGGGGCGGCCGTCATAAGGCTCGGCGTTGGTTGCGTAGGGGCCGGTGGCGTAGTGCTTGTAGCCCACGCGTTCAGCACCGGCTGCAAACACTTTGTAGTTGTTATTGGCTGGCAGGGGTGGTCGGCCGTGGCGGTGTGTTGACCCCATTGCGATCTCAGCCCGGTCATAGTAGGGGGCTAGATCTTCGAGGGTGATCGGCCAGTCAAGCAGATTCGCTCCGGGGACGTTGCCATATGTAGTTGCCGCTTTGAATTCGTGGGCTTTGAATCGCGGCGTGGCACCTGACCAGTGTGTTGTCGTACCGCCGACGGCCTTGACAATCCAGGCGGGCAGATTGGGGAAGTCCTGTGCAATTCGCCAGCTTCCCGATGTTGTCCGTGGATCAAGCCACGCCATCTGGTTGAAGGCTTCCCACTCGAGGTTTACATAGTCTTCGTTCTGCAGGTATGGGCCGGCTTCAAGCAGCACGACGGGGATGCCCTGGCGTGTCAGCTCATAGGCCAGGGTTCCGCCTCCCGCACCGGAACCGATGATGACGACTGCACGATCATCATTGAACTCAACCATCACGACACCCCTTCCTTGTGCCCCGGTCCGAAGTCCGGCAGCGGTTCCTCTGATTCTTCGATTCGCGGTTCAGGCAGCCAGTCGAGGTCATTGAACCCGCGGTTGATGTATCCGCCCTTGTCGAACGACGGACCTTCGTAGCCGACGCTTGACCAGACTTCTTCGTCTTCGTACATCGTCAGAATGGTCATCCGGCGGATGAAGGAAAAGAACTCTGTCCGCTCTACTTTCTTGAGCGCTTCCAGCGCCTCTTCGTAGGGAAGCGTCGAGAACTTTCGGTCGGCGCCCGCGTCGATTGTCTCGACCCCCTGGATGAGCTTCATCCGAAACCAGGGAGATTCGTCGGCCATCGAGATGAGTTTGTCGGCCATCCGCTCATAGGGTCCCTGGGGAAAGTTTTTATGCGGAAACGCCGTCGCGAGTATTTTCACCAAGACCTGTTTGGCTTCGTCAGAGAACTCCATAGCGTTGAGCGCCCCGTACTTAGCCGGAAGTGAATTGGGCATCGGCATCTTGTACCTCCTTCGTCGTTGAAGTGGTACCGACGCTAACCCTCGCAGAGCCAGCAGGTAAGGCGCGGATCTCAGCTATTGATAAACGTGCCGGTAGAAGTGTGGGCCCAGTCGATACATGCGACCTACTCGCGATGCTGCCGAGCGGAGTACGTGCTCAATGCGAGTGCGCATGCCTTCGTACGCCGATGTGGGAGCAGATGCGGCTATTGACCCTAGAAGCACTCCGTTTGTGCTGAAGAAGGGCACTGCAACACAGGAGACCCCTTCCTGAAATTCCTCGTGTTCCCAGGCGATTCGGTCGCGTTCTATAGCTTTCAGCTCAGACAGGAGATCACCGAGATCGGTGATTGTTCGACCCGTCAAAGCTGGCATTCCCGACTCGGTGAGGACCTGTTTCCGAGAGCTTTCGTCAAGTGCCGCAAGACCTAGCTTGCCGAATGCCGACGCGTGGGGGTTTTCTCTGAACCCGAAGCTCATAGGGGCAAGACGGGGTGCGGCAGGGGAATCACACACATGAGCGACGACGAAATCCATACCCCTGTGGATTGCCAGGTATGTTGCCATTCCGAGCCGTTGGTGAATCTCGCTGAGCTCTCTGCGGATCTCTTTGCTCAGGCCAAGGTCAGCATGTAGACGGACACCGAACTTGTGAAGGCGGTAGCCCAGCGCGTAGGTCTGTTCGTTCTTCAAGTGGACGAGGAGCTCTTCAGCGCACAACTCACCCAGAAGCCTGTACGTGGTGGGAAGCGGTATCCCCGTCCCCGCAGATACGGCTTTGGCATCCGAGCCTCCGTTTTCTGCGATGTACTCAATGATCGCCAGAGCTCGCTTCAAGATCCCGTCCCTGCTGGGCTTGGCAGCCGGGTTCTGGAGTTGTCCTTCGCTCATGGCGTCAGTTTGGCACACCGTCTTTTCAAGCGGCACATGTTTCGTTCTCACTGATCGATAAGAGGTGAGGACAGGTGGGTTCACAGGTGCAACAGTTGTGCTGACAGTGATCAAACGAGCAGGAGGGTGCGATGTACTTCATCGTTGTTAAGTTCCCGGTGAAACCTGAAAGTGTCGAAGATTGGCCGTCAATTGTTGCCGAGTTCACTGAGGCGACTCGTGCAGAAGATGGAAACCTGTGGTTCGAGTGGTCGCGGAGCCTTGCGGACCCGAACGAGTTCGTGCTTGTTGAGGCATTCACCGACGAAGGTGCGGAGCCGCATGTGACCAGTGAGCACTTCGCTAAGGGCCTGGAGGCCATGCGGCCGCACTTGACGGCTACACCGAAGATCGTGTCTCGGCAGGTCGACGGTGAAGGCTGGGACGAAATGGGCGAACTGAAGATCTGACAGCATATAAACCGGAGGCCGGGGTGTTTCGACCCCGGCCTCCGCTTCTGTCTAGGCTGAAACTGTGCCGATAACCCATTCGATTCTCACCACCGCCGCCAACCATCCCGACCGTCCGGCGATCGTCGGCGAACACACCCGTCTGAGCTACGGAGAACTTGCCGAGGACGGCCGCCGCGTCATCGCCGCCGCGCGCCACCTGCTGGCTCAGGCGCCGAACCTGCCCACACCCACCCCCGAAACCCAGGGGGCGCCGGTGATCGCGGTGAGTTCCACCTCGGCATTTGAAGCCGCCCGCATTATGGCCGGCCTGGCCGGCTACCGTGCGGTGTCGGCAACCATCGACCCGCGCTGGCCGGTGGACCACCAGCGGCACGTGATTGCCGAAGTCGGCATCGGCCTGGTGATCGTCGATGATGACCAGGCAGAGGCCCGCTTGCGCTCTGCTCTCGGCCCGGACTGGGGTGGGGTTGTTGTGCCCGTCCACCGTTTCAGGGAAATAGAGGCGCAAGTGCAGCCTGCCGAACCGCCGCAGGTGCGGGATGCTGCCGAGCCGTACCTCATGCTTTTTTCGTCCGGCACGACCAGCAGCCCGAAGGCGTTTCTCAAAACCCGCGGCCAGTACAGGGCAAACTTCGCGGTGTCCTCGCGGTACTTGGAGCCGCTGCCGGGAGTGGCGACCCTTGCACCCGGGGCGTTTGCGTATTCGCTGACGCTGTACGCGGCGGTTGAATGCTTGGCCAGCGGGGGAGAGGTCCACCTGGCTGACGAGCTTTCCCTGCCCGGTCTGGGCAAGCGTGTGGCGCAGCAGCAGATCACGCGGATTGTCACAGTGCCGGCGGTGCTGCGCGGCATCATTGCCCAAGCCACCCGCAGGCCTAAGGATTTTGCGGGGCTTGAACTCATTGTGGTCGGCGGGGCTAACCTGCCCAACGAACTGCGGAAGGACCTAGCTGAAGTGCTGCCGCACGTGCGGCTCATCAGCTACTACGGGGCAGCCGAAATCGGCTTCATCGGGGATGCCCGCGGTGAGGACAGCACGTGGAACCAGATCTACGACGGCATCCAGGTCGAAATCCGCGATGATGAGGGCGTCCCCGTGCCGGATGGTGAAATCGGCACACTGTGGGTGCTTGCCGAGTCGCGCTCCGATGACTACATTGCCGGCACCGCCGATGTTCACCTGCTGGATGAACGAGGCTGGGCCACCGTTGAAGACCAGGGCCGGATTGCCGTGGTGGACGGCAAACGCCAACTGCAGCTTCTGGGACGCAAGGGCGACATCATCAACGTCGGCGGACACAAGGTTGCACTGCCGGAAGTCACACGTGCTTACGCGGGACTCACTGTCGGCGGCCAGCACCGCGAAGCTGTTGCCGTGGGCGTGCCGGATGCTGCACTCGGAACCGCTGTCGCTTTGGTTGTCGAAGTCGGTGACCTGGTGCCTGCTGATTCAGGTGACGGAGTGTGGTCAGACTCACAGGAACAGAGCGGCTCACGGGAACAGAATGAGTCTGTCCCGGTGTTGCCCGAAGAGCTGAGCAAATCCGCACTGCGGGAACACGGGCGCAAAAACTTGGCGCCACAGTTTGTTCCTTCGAAGTATTACGCCGTGGAGGCACTGCCGCGCACAGTCGGCGGTAAAGTGCGAGCCACTGAAACAGTGGGGCTCATTGAGACCGGTGGGAAAGGAGTTGTCCGTCTGTGAACGCGCACCACTCTGAACCCAACCGTGTCTGGATTACCGGAACGGGCGCTGTCACGCCCAGCGGTCTGACGGTTGCCGACACCTGGCAGGCCGTGCAGCACGGACACAGCGGAATCGGAGTGCTCGAAGGCCAAGAATTCGACGGCCTCAGCGTGCGCATCGGCGGACAGGTTCGCGGTTTCAACGCCGAACACCACGTGCCCCGCCACCTGGCCCGACGCTTAGAAAACTTCCACCTGTGGGCCATCGCAGCCGCCGACCAGGCCCTCGAGGAAGCCGCAGACATACAGACCAGCCCAAGTGGCGCCTCGTCAGCTGACCTCCCGTGGGATCCCGCCCGGGTCATGATCGTGACAGCCACCGGGTCCGGGCCCATCCGACCTCAGCAACGCTCAGCGCTCGCCTACGCCGAAGACGGCCAGCGCGGCGTGCCGCTGACCCTGTCCATGCACGGCGCACCGGATTCTCCGGCAGCACTCATCAGCCAGCGGTACGGAATCACCGGGCCCGCCCACGCCGTGTCCGCCACCTGCGCATCCGGGGCCGTCGGTCTGGGCGAGGCGCTGCGAGCTTTGCGCCACGGCTATGCGGATGCCGCGATTGTCATCGGCGTTGAAGACTGCATCAACCCGGCCAACCTCGCGTCGAATGCGAACATGCGTGCGCTCGCCTCTGGTTTCAACGACCGCCCGAAGGAGGCTTCGCGCCCCTTCGACCGCGATCGGGCCGGTTTTGTCATGTCCGCAGGCGCAGCTGCCATCGTGCTGGAAAGCGATGCCGCTCTGCAGCGCCGCGGTGGGCAGGCACTGGCCGAGCTGGCCGGATTCGGCTCATCATCCGATGCTCACCACGCCACCGCCCCCGACCCTGAGGGACGAGGCGCCGCCGCGGCTATGCGCGCTGCCCTGGCCGATGCTGGTCTCACCCCGGAGGACTTCGCCACGGGCGGTCCCGCAGGGGCACCCCTGGGGCACGTGAACGCGCACGGGACCTCCACCTCGGCGGGGGATGCTGCAGAAGCCCTCGCCCTGGAAGCCGTGTTCGGTGATGCTGTCAGCCAGATTCCCGTGACGGCAGTGAAGTCGTCCACCGGGCACCTGCTGGGAGCCGGGGGAGTGCTCGAGGCGATCATCAGCGTGTGCGCCCTGCGTGACGGCGTGATCCCACCAACCGTCAACCTTGACGTGCCCGATTTCCCGAAGCTCGACGTCGTCGCAGCCCGCAAGCCACTCGACCGTGCTGGTCCGTGTATGAGCGCGGTGCTGTCGAATTCCTTCGGCTTCGGCGGACACAACGGTTCAGTTCTCATTAGAACCGTCTGAGCACAGGCTCCCACTGGGTGGTGGCCTGAGCTCCCCGCCACCCAACCTGCAGACAGGCTGGTCAGCCGTCAGAGAAGCGATGCACCGCGGGTGTTGCCCCCTCATCCATTTCTGCATTCAGGAGCTCACCGTGTCGACGACAATCGACAAGGCCGCGCAGACAGCGCCGGCCGAAAAAGACGAAAAGAAGGCCGCACAAACCGCTCAGGCCAGTGCGCAAAACGACGAAACAACAGACCAGACCCAGCCGAAGAAGCGCTGGGAAATGCCGCACCTGCTGTGGCTCATGTTCATCATTCTGGGCGCGGCCACAGCCGCCGGCTATCTCATTCCCGCCGGGGAATATCAGAAGAACCCCGACGGCTCGATCAACCCGGACGACTTCCGCTACCTGGAAGACCAGTCGCCGGTCAGCCCCCTAGGCGCACTCATGATGCTGCTGACCGGGGCGGTCAACATGGCCCCGGTTGCCTTTGCCGTGCTGTCGGTCGGGGCGAACGTTTCCGTGGTTTTGGAATCGAAGGCGTTTGAGAATCTGCTCGATTCCACCATCTACAAACTGCAGGACAAGAGCACGCCGCTGCTGGTGTCGGGACTGTTCTGCCTCATGGTTTACATCGGCGGGTTCTCCGGCAATGACGCGCTGATTGCGATCGTGCCGATCGGCGTTCTGTTTGCCCGCAAACTCGGCCTCGATGGGATCGTGGCCGTTGCGGTGACAACATTCGCCGCGCTCATCGGGTTCGGCACGGGACCCACGCACATGGCGGTGTCGCAGATGCTTATCGGCCTGCCGCCATACTCCGGCTTCGGCATGCGCATGCTCATCATGAACATCTTCATGCTGGCGGGCTTGGCCTTTGTGCTGATGTACGTGCGCCGTATTCAGAAGGACCCCACGCGTTCGCTCATGTGGAAGCACGGCTGGCGGCCGCACGGTGCTCTTGCTGCAACGGGCGCCGAAGGTGGTGAGGCAGCTGAGGCTGGTGTTGACGGAGAGGCTGCAGGGGACGCTGCAGGCGAGGCTGACACGGTGGCTCCCACGAAGCTGCAGATGCGCTCGGTGCTTGTGCTGGCGCTGTTCATTGCGCAGTTCGGTGTGGTTGTGGGCTATTCGCTTCTGGTGGATTCGAAGCAGGTCATCGAAGTGATGTTTGCAACCAACCTGGTGTCGGCAATCATCATCGGCAAGGCGGCGGGCTTTGAGTGGAACCCGCTGGCGGAGTCGATTGCCCGCGGTATTTCCAGCATGGGCTTCATTGCCATCATCATCGGCATGGCAGGCTCGATTTCCGGCCTGCTGACGGAAGCGAAGATTCTCGACACGATTGTCTACACGCTCACGCTGCCGCTGCGCGATGTGAGCCTGGGCTGGTCGGCAGTGCTTATGGTTCTGCTGTTTGCGGCGATCAACTTCATCATTCCGTCGACCGCGGCGAAGGCTGCGATTCTCATTCCGCTTCTTGCTCCGATTGCCACAGCTCTGGGCATGCACCACCAGCTGGCGCTGCAGGCCTTCCAGCTGGGTGATGGTCTGACGAACATCCTGTCGCCGGTGCTGGCGTGGCTGGTCGGTTCGTGCGTGACCGCCGGTGTGCCGTATCTGACGTGGGTGCGCTGGGCCGCACCGAAGATCGGTGTTTTCCTTGTGATGTCCGCTGCTCTCATGTTGGGCCTTACGGCACTAGGCTGGACGGGAGGAGTGGCGTGACCAGCCACACGGATGAACTGCAGTCGGGTCTGGCGTTGATCCGACAGGAGGATGTATGACTGACCGCGAACAGCGACTTGTTGAACTCGAAGAGAAGTACCTGCCGGATGAGCTTTTGGAGCGCTTCCGGGAGCGTGCCGCACAGTATGACCGTGATAACGCGTTCTTCTTTGAAGATCTGGAAGAACTTGAACAGCGTGGCTATCTGACGCTGTTTGTGCCTGAAGAACTCGGCGGGCCGGGTTTGGGCATGAACGAGGTTTCCCGTCTGCAGCAGCGGCTGGCGACTGCCGCCCCGGCAACCGCGCTGGGCGTGAACATGCACTTTGTGTGCACCGGCATGATGCGGGCCATGTGGAATCGCGGCGATAAGTCGCTGCAGTTCGCGCTGGAAGAAGCGCGTGACGGCGAGGTTTTTGCCTTCGGTGTTTCTGAGCCGGGCAATGACTGGGTTCTGCAGGGCTCGAACACGAAGGCCGTGCCGCAGGAGGATGGTTCTTACCGTCTGTCGGGCGTGAAGATCTTCACGTCGATGACGCCTGCCTGGACCAGGCTGATTGTGCACGGCAAGGATGAAACCGCCGCCGATGGTCCGGAGCTGGTCTACGGTTTCCTCACCCGCGGTACGGAGGGCGTTAAGTCTTCGGACGACTGGGATGTTCTGGGTATGCGCGCTACGCATTCGCGCGCCACGATCCTGGAGGATGCTGTTCTCGAGGCTGACCGGGTTGTGCGCCACATCCCGGATGGTCCGAACCCGGATCTGCTGACTTTCGGCATCACCGCGAACTTCCAGCTGCTCATCGCTTCGGTGTACGCGGGTCTTGCTCGCCGTGCTCTCGAGGTCGCTTCGGAGGCTCTACGCAAGCGCCGTTCGGCTAAGAACGGGGGAGCGCCGTATACGGAGATCGGTGAGTTCCGCGTGCGTGTTGCCGATGCGGCTCTGGAGTTCGCTGCAGTGCCGGCCCAGTTGGATTCCTACACGCGTGATTTCGATGAGTGTGTGGACTACGGTCCGGCGTGGGCGCAGCGCTTTGTCTCGGCTAAGTACATGGCGCAGAAAGCTGCCAGGGCGAACGCCGAGGCGGCTCTGCACTGTGCTGGAGGTGCGGGCTTCGGGAATGCTGCCGAAGCATCGCGGCTGTACCGGGATGCTGCCGCGGGCATCTTCCATCCGCCAGCTCCCGAGGTGTCGCGAGCCGTATTCGCCAACGCTTGGCTGGATGACTGAGCTGGTGTGAATGACGGTGGGCGCTGTGCGGAAAGCACAGCGCCCACTGTTTTTGTGTTCCGTCTAATTCGCAGTAGTGGACTGAATAACGGCCTTAGCGCGCGGAAACACGTTGGTTAATTGTGGTACGAAGGCCGTGCTCATTTTCTGAGCTTGTTGGGCTGAGGTTTGATAGCAATGACGGAGATTCGGCGCGGAGTTTGGTTCCACAGCTGCCGGACGGTCTTAACGCGCCTGTTCATCACAAGCGCGAATATTGCAAAGGCTCCTGCAGGTACTGAGATCAATAGGCCGAAAGGAAAACCTATGAGACCCAGGAGCACAATTGACCAGAGGGTCACCTGAAGCAGAATGGCCACTGCTTTGGGATATGTTCTTTGAACCATCTTCGCCGAGGTTTCAAACTTCTTTCCATCAAATGCGAAGGTTACCCACCACTTTTTTGGAAAGTCGTCGAGGTTTCTGGCTGGGTCGTTCCACCAGCGCAGATCGCTGTTAACTAAAGGGGACGGCCCGGAAGAGCTTTGCAGGTTGCCTTGACGTGCTGTTGCACGATTCTGCGGTGCGGGACGATGCGGCAGCGTTGGTTTGGTGCTTTGGGTTTTCCGCGGCTTAGACTTCAAACCCAGTTCCCGCAGTGCATCCTCGCCGTTGAGAACGCGAATGCTGCGTCCCTCCGCGAGTGCCTTCGCTGCCGCCTTCTCTTTGCCGGTTCCAAGCTCCAAGCCTTCGACAGGATTCCCTGTGTGCTCGGCACGTATCAGCACGGTTGTTTTCTTTGTGAAGTTCAGGCGAGGATATGCGCCGACTTCGGCGATTCTGTCGATGACAGTGTCGCGTGGCACGTCGTCAAAAACTCCACTGATGACGACGGTTTCTCCATAAAACGGGCCGTCTTGTGGTGCGCCACTGTTGGCCTCGGGAAGATCTGCGACGCGTTGATACTTCGAAGACGTAAATCTCGGACGCACAGTTTCCGATTCGCGAACAGGGGTGAATGCGCGCAGTTGTGGCACGCCTTGCCACACCTTTTCAAGGGTGGATGCCCTGCGTTGTTTGGCAATAGCAAGTATGACCGCAGCTGTTGCGCGAGAGTCGGCGCCTGCTGTGTGTGCATTGTCTAGTGGAATCCCATATACCTTTGCTGCATGACCCAAGCTGGCATTGCCGTAGCCAAGTTCTTGGCGAACCAATTGGAGCGAACAGAGCCAATTGA
This sequence comes from Brevibacterium sp. HMSC22B09, assembly GCF_001806795.1. NCBI lineage: Bacteria > Bacillati > Actinomycetota > Actinomycetes > Micrococcales > Brevibacteriaceae > Brevibacterium > Brevibacterium sp. HMSC22B09. The sequence goes on from NZ_KV786013.1 coordinate 99,183, forward strand.
AACTGGGATGGTCCAACCCGACAGCTGTGCAGGCTTCGTAGTAGGCAGACCGGTCAAAATCCGCGTTATGCGCAATAACTGGAAGACCTTGAAGTAGCCTTCGCGTTACCGTGTCGACGAAGTCCCATGTCGGAGCATCCGCAACATGCTCAGGTTCGATTCCGTGGATCGATACATTGCGAGGGTCGAAAGTCCCTAAGCCGGTCGGCGGGACGACGTAAGTTTCATACGTTTGCTCGATTTGTCCGTTACGAACGATCGTGACACCGAGCTGACAAATCGAAGCCCGACTGCGGTTAGCGGTCTCCACATCGAGAACCGCAAAGTTGAGCCCGTTCATGTGCATCTGCCCTTTCACTGTTTTGAGTAGATTAGCTGCCCAGGTCTTGCCAACGAGCTGGGATCCCGGCTGGAGGCCGATTGCCACGTCAACGCGTGGCTGATTGAGGTCCTGCGAAGAGCGGTTGCCGAAGTGCTCTGACAACAGAGTCTCGATGCCGCTGACACACCTGATGTTGACCTGGTGTTCAGGCGTGAGTTGCTTCACAATATGCTTGAACTCTGCGGAAGAAACACTGCCGCAGGCTTGGGACAATTCGACTCACGGTCGCAGCACCGCGGATGCGTGTTTCCCAACATTCCGCCAGTGCCACGCCAACACGGCGTGCACCCTGACAGTTAAGAAGACAACATGGAGAAGTACACACCCGCCGTTGACGCCGTCGCGGGTTCAGTTACTGCATCAGCACTCGTGGGGCTCATCCCGCTTCTGGTGTTCTTCGCAGCGCTCGTCGTCCTCAAGCGCTCGGCCCACGTTTCGGGTCTCATCGCTCTGATCACCGCGATCGTGGTGGCCGTCGCCGGCTTCAAAATGCCGGTCGGCTACGCACTGATGTCCGCACTGCAGGGTGCGGCTTTCGGCATTATGCCGATTGCCCTCATCGTCATCTTCGCCATCTGGCTCTACCAGCTGACCGTCATCAACGGCCGCTTCGAAGACCTGCGCAACATCTTCGACCGCGTGGGCCACGGCGACATCCGCGTCCAAGCCCTCCTCATTGCATTCTGCTTCGGCGGTCTGCTTGAAGCGCTCGCCGGCTTCGGGGCACCCGTCGCGATCACCGCGACCATGGTCATGGCACTGGGCATCAAACCGCTGCGCGCAGCCGCCGCGGTCCTCGTAGCCAACACCGCACCCGTCGCCTACGGCGCCATCGGCACGCCCATCACCACCGCGGGCAAACTCACCAACATCGACCCCAACATCATCGGTGCGATCATCGGCCGCCAATCACCCATCCTGGCTCTCATCGTCCCGCTCATTCTGCTGTACATCATCGACGGTCGCCGCGGCCTGAAAGACCTGTGGCCGATTGCCCTCGTCACCGGCTTCACCTTTGCCGTCTTCCAGTTCCTGTCCTCGAACTACTTCAGCTACGAACTGACCGACATCGTCGCAGCACTCGGCGGTCTGGGCGGAACCATCCTGTTCATGAAGATCTGCGAACCCAAGGGCTCAATCGAAGCGCGTGAGCGCCTGGGTGTCGCAGAACCGCCGAAGGCGGAAAAGATCAGCGGCGAACGCACTTTCTTCGCCCTGTTCCCCTACCTGGCGCTCATCGTCGTGTTCGGCATCGCCAAGCTCGTGCCGCCGGTCACCGCGTTCCTCGCATCGACCGACGTCAAGATTCCCTGGCCTGTCATCCACGAAGCTCTCGTCGACGAAAACGGCGCAGTCCGCGACGCCACCGTGTTCAACTTCTCATGGCTGTCCTCACCTGGTTCGCTGCTGCTGATCACCGGCATCATCGTCGCCATCGTCTACAGCTTCTGCACCTCCGGCGGCAAGTTCCCCTCACCCCTGGGCGCCGCGGCCAAAGAACTGGGCAACACCTTCTACCGCATGCGCTGGGCAGGACTCACAATTGTTCTGGTGCTGTCGCTGGCCTACGTCATGAACTTCTCCGGACAGACCATCTCGATCGGCGTGTGGCTGGCCGGAACGGGTGCGGCCTACGCTTTCCTGTCCCCGCTGCTGGGCTGGATCGGAACCGCCGTCACCGGTTCGGATACTTCGGCCAACGCGCTGTTTGCCAAGCTGCAGCAGACCGCTGCCGTCGAACTCAACGTGCACCCCGAACTCACGGTTGCCGCAAACACCTCCGGTGGTGTGGTCGGCAAGCTCATCAGCCCCCAGAACCTTGCAATTGCGGCCACCGCCGCAAACATGCCCGGCCAGGAGTCGGTCATCTTCCGCAAGGTCATCGGCTGGTCCGTGGTGCTGGTCCTGTTCCTGTGCCTGCTCATCGGCCTGCAGTCCACCCCGATCCTCGGCTGGATGCTTGCGGGTCTGGACCTCGCTCCGATCGGCGGCTGATCGCTGCAGCACACACCTGGGACGGCGCGGTCACCGCGCCGTCCCTTAGTGTTTGAACTGTAAATTTTGTGTGAAAGGCGGGGACGATGAGCTTCTGGACGGTCATGTGGGTGATCTGGCTCGTGGTGTCCTACACCATCAAAATCATCGCTGTGGGCGTAGTGCCGGAAAACCGCAGGCCGGGAGCCTCAATGGGGTGGCTCATGGCCATCCTGTTCATCCCGCTGATCGGCGTGCCGCTTTTCATCATGTTCGGCAGTCCCTACGTCAACGACCGCCGACAGCGCATCCAAGCTGAAGTCAACCAGCTCCTGGAGAAGGGAACAAAAGACGTTCCCGACTGGCCCGAAGGCTACGAACCCGCCAGTGACTTCGCACAGATTGTCCAGCTCAACCGCCACCTGACCGGCTTGCCGATGGTTGATGCCCGCAAACTGAGCATGTCCACCGACTACCGCCAGGCGTTTCATGACATGGCAGATGCCATCGACGCTGCTGAATCCTATGTGCACGTCGAGATCTACATCATGTCGCGCGACGCCTACACCGAGCCGTTCTTCCAGGCCCTCGGCCGAGCTGCGCAGCGCGGTGTCAACGTCCGCGTTCTGCTGGACCACATCGGATCACGCAAATACGACGGCTTCCGTGACATGCAGAAATGGTTCGACAGTGTGGGCATTGACTGGGAGCTCATGCTTCCCTTCCTGCCGCTGCAGGGCAAAATGCGCCGCATCGACCTGCGCAACCACCGCAAACTCGTCGTGATCGACGGGCGGGTGGGCTTCATGGGCTCCCAGAACCTCATCGAATCCGCCTACGGATCCCAGAAGAACCGCGAGGCGGGCCGCCACTGGAACGACCTGTGGGTCAAAATGTCCGGCGAGGTCGTCGCCGAACTCGAAGCTGTATTCGCAACCGACTGGTACTCCGAACGCGAAGAGGTCATCGACATCCGGCCCTACGACTTCGACGGACGGCCGGTGCCGGAGTTCGAAGGCAAAGATGCGGTCGTCCAACTGGTCCCATCGGGGCCGGGCTTCAAAACCGAACCGAACCTGCGCTGCTTCACATCGCTGATGTACCTCGCCGAAAAGCGGCTGTCGATTGTCAGCCCCTACTTCGTACCGGACGAAACGATCAAAGCTGCCATCATCACCGCCGCCCACCGCGGGGTCGAAGTCGAACTGTTCGTCAGCGAAAAAGCTGACCAGTTCATGGTCGAGTACGCCCAGTCGTCCTACTACGACAACCTGCTGGAAGCCGGCGTGCGCATCTACCGTCTGCCCAAACCGCAGATTCTTCACACCAAGTGCTTCATCATCGACGACGACTACGCCGTCTTCGGATCATCCAACATGGATATGCGCTCCTTCAGCCTCAACTACGAAATCAGCCTCATGTGCGCTGAGGGCGATTTCGTGTCCGGTATTTCTGATGTCGTCGAGGAGTATCGGGCCAGGTGCACGGAACTCACCTTGGATGAATGGCGGGAGAGGGGCCTATTCCGCCGATACCTGGAGTCCCTGTTCCGCCTGACATCAGCACTGCAGTAACGCCGGTCGCACCGGACGCGATAGATTGAAGGCAGTTCTCATGCAAAGGAGCACAGAATCGTGAGTGAAGAAAACGGGCCCGTCATCCAGCAGCGTGGGCTGTACCTTGACGAAATGGAAGTCGGTGCAGTGTACAAGCACGCTCCCGGTCGCACCATGACAGAAGCGGACAACACGTGGTTCACAGCCGTGACCATGAACACGCAGGCCCTCCATCTGGACGCCGCGTGGTCAGAGCAGCAGCCCTTCGGCCAGCGCCTGGTGAATTCCATGTTCACACTCGCCACCCTCGTGGGCCTGTCGGTTTCTCAGCTGACCCAGGGCACCATCGTCGGAAACCTGGGATTCTCCGAAGTTTCGTTCCCCCACCCCGTGTACCACGGTGACACGCTGTACGCCGAAACGAAGATCCTGGACAAGCGGAACTCCAAGTCCAGGCCCGGACAGGGCATCGTCACACTCGAACACATCGGCCGCAACCAAGACGGCACGGTCGTTGCCCGAGCCGTAAGGCAGACGCTCATGTTCACTTCCGACCCGAACGCCAACACGGCAGGCAGTGACGCCGCCGAGTGACCCGCCCATACTGAGGAGACAACCATGCCGACCATGAAACCCGCCTGGCTTTTCGTTCCCGGCGACCGCCCGGACCGCTACAAGAAAGCCGCCGAGCGCTCCGACATCGTCATCGTCGACTTCGAAGACGCAGTGGCCCCTGATGACAAAGCGGCCGCCCGCCGCGCCTTCGTCAACTTTCAGAACGGCCCTGATGCTCTGAGCCCGGAGCGGACTGTCATCCGCGTCAACCCAGTCGGCTCGCCGTCCTTTGCCGAAGACCGCAAGTTCATCGGCGAACTGTCCGGCGGCTACAGCTACATGCTGCCCAAGGTGGAAAGCGCTGAGGACACCGAAAAGCTTGCCGGGCTCAAGGTGATTGCGCTGATCGAAACCGCAAAGGGCGTTCTCAATGTCGGCGAGATCGCCGCATCGCCGAACGTGACAACCCTTATGTGGGGTGCCGAAGACCTCACTGCCGACCTCGGCGGGGGATCCTCCCGCAAGGCCGACGGCACATACCGTGACTTCGCCCGCGTGGCACGCGCCAAGATGCTGCTGGCCGCGAAGGCCAACGGCAAGTACGCGCTCGATTCGATCTGGGCGGACATCCCGAACCTCGAAGGTCTGCGAGCCGAAGCCGAAGACGCCGTGGAATCCGGCTTCGACGGCAAGGTGTCCATCCACCCCAGTCACATTGAGGTGGTGCGCACGGCGTTTGCGCCGACCGCAGAGCAGATCCACTGGGCCCTTGGCGTGCTGAAAGAAGCCGAAACCTCCCACGGCGTCTTCCAGTACGAAGGGCAGATGATCGACGAACCTCTGCTGCGTCAGGCCCGCCGCATCCGCTCACGCGCCTAAGGTCCGCACCTGAGCTTTTGTGCCCCGTCCTGTGTCAGAGGGATGGGGCACAATTGTGCTTATGAACCCGATTGTCGAGCAGGTTGATGCTGTTCTGCGCGCCGCACAGGACAACAATGGTGTGGCCCCTATCGTCCAAGCCGGTGACCCCGTGCTGCGCCGCCCGGCTGCCGCCTACTCCGGACAGCTGTCTGATGAACAGCTTTTCGGTCTGCTCGAAGTCATGCGGGCAACCATGCACGCGGCCCCCGGCGTAGGGCTTGCCGCACCGCAGATCGGAATCGGAGTGCGCATTGCGGTCATAGAAGACCGGGTTCGGCTTCCTGAAGACCAAGCCCGCGAAAGGGAGCGCACGCCGCTTCCATTCATGCCGCTGATCAACCCCAGCTGGCAGCCGCTGAGCAATGAACGCGCCGCCTTCTTCGAAGGCTGCCTGTCCGTGCGCGGCTACCAGGCCGCGACAACCCGGTTTGCCCACGTGCGACTGCGCTCAGAAGACCCCGACGGCAACGCCAACAGCCGCGATTTCCGCGGCTGGCCGGCCCGCATCATCCAACACGAACTCGACCACCTGGACGGCACGCTCTACCTGGACCGCGCCGACATCCGCTCACTGACAGCCGACGACAACCGAGACCTCACCCAGGGAGATCCGACAACCGCAGCGCAGATGCTCGGTTTCAGCCTCCCTCCCCACACACCACAGGAGAACTCATGAGCTCATTCATATCTTCGCTGCGCCGCAGGGCGGCAGACTCTCTTGCCACAAGCGGCAATGCGATTTCGCTGAACCTTGGTCCAAACGGCAGCCTGCGCACACTCGGAGCCGATGTCCTCTACAGCGTGGCCGCCGGCCTGCGCCCGCGCCACGTGGGCAGCAGCGGCCTGGCTGGTGCAGTCGTTTTCGGTGGCCTTCTGACGGCAGCGTCTGCTTTGGAAGTACAGCAGATCCGCGAAGACCACGCGTGGGCACTTTCCGTCGGCGACTCCGAGGCAATCGTGACCGCTGAGGAAATCGGCATCGCCAAGCTCAACACGTACCTCAAATGGGCAGCCCCTGTTATCGGCGTGGCTTCTGCCGTGCTGTGGCCGGTCAACGTGAAGGCCAACGACTGGCTCGATGCTCGGCTGCGCCGCTGGGGTGTTGCTTCACCGGCACTCGTCACAGGTCTTGGAACTTTCGTTTTCAGCAGGGGAGCGCGCCTTGTTGAGAATGCTCTCGAAGACGCGGATTACCCGCTGCCTGACGGCGAACCAACCGTCGTGACTTTGCCACCGGAAATCCTTGACCTTCTGCAGCGGATCGCCGACCCGGCAATCTCGCCCCTGCCGCAGGCAGCCGAGCAGATTCAGAAGCAGCTGCGCACCGCCTCGTTCACGGTGTGGGCTGACGATGATGAGGGCGTCGAGGACGGCGCACTCACCGGTGATGCCCTGCTGAACCGCGAACTGGACTTCGTCAGCGTGGACAACGGCAGTGACGAAGCAGGCCCCATCGTTCCGCGCTCGCACACCTACCCCGTACGCGGCCGCGTGAGCGTGGACGGAACCGACTACCTGGTCGAGCTGATGATCGAGGAAGGCCGGCTGCGGGAAATCATGTTCTTCATCGACTGGGACGAAGAAGGCGTCGACCTCGAAGACGTTGACGCCGATTACAGCCCAGAGGACGAACCTGACCTGCTGACCGTCGCACAGTGGGCAAGCGTCGCTGAGGACGCGCAGATCGAAGTCGAACAGTAAACCCCGCAGGGCCGCCGGTGGAATAGCCCAGGAGCGTGCGAGGTTATGTCGAATATGAAGACGCTGACGCTTGCCGCCGGATGCTTTTGGTGCCTGGAAGCCGTCTACAGCCGTACCCGCGGAGTCAGCCGCGTCGAATCCGGCTACATCGGCGGTGACATTCCCGATCCCACCTACGCACAGGTGGCGTCGGGAATGTCGGGGCACGCAGAAGCCGTGCGCGTGACGTTTGACCCGGCCGTCGTGCCGGAAGATGTCATCCTCGGCATGTTCTTCACCGGGCACGACCCCACGAGCCTCAACCGGCAGGGCAACGATGTCGGCACGCAGTACCGTTCGGCCATGTTCTACGAAGACGCGGAACAGAAACAGCGCTTCCAAGACGCCATCGCACACTGGCAAGAGCTTTTCCTCAGGCCGATCGTCACGACGCTGGAACCCATGAGCCGGTTCTACGTGGCCGAAGACATCCACCAGAACTTCTACGGGCGCAATCCGGGCAACGGCTACTGCATGTTCGTCATCGACCCCAAGCTGGCGCAGGCACGAGCCCGGTACGCCGAATACATGTACTGACAACACGTGATCGAATGGAACCTATGACAACCCCGGAAGAACCAACAGCGGCAACACCCCGCCGCCTCGACCCCGTCGAATTCACCGACCCGGTCCTCACCGCCATGAAGAATCGCCGCTCGGTGTCCAAGGTCGGACCCGAAACGCCGACCGATGCGCAGCTGCGCGACCTGCTGGCCGCCGTCACACCGGTGGCCGACCACAAGGCGCTGCGTCCGTGGCGGCTCATGACTCTGCGCGGTGATGACCGCGTGGGCCTTGCAGAGGCACTTGATGAAGCCGACGGAACCGTCCGCCCCGCAGGGGAAATCAACCCCAAGCCGTTTCGCTCCGAACTGCTCATCGCGGTCATTGCCGACCACATTGAGCACCCCAAGGTTCCCCAGTGGGAACAGCACGCCACCGCCGCCGGTGCCGCCCATCTGCTGGAACTGGCCCTGTGGCAGGCCGGCTGGGGCGTTATGTGGCGCACTGGCTCGAACGCCAACGCCGAACCCATCCGCCGCTTCCACGGTCTGAAGGACAGCGAACTCATGATGGGCTGGCTGTACGTGGGCGACGTGGAACCTGAATTCCACGAGCGACTGACTACGTCCAGCAGGCCGCCGCTCGACCCGGATGTCTTCCTTGACACCAAACAGGGGTGGTCTTCACGCCTGTGAAGAAGAGAGCTAAGTGGCGCGGGCCGAAAGTTGCGATGCCCGCGGACATTTGGGTGCTCATCAGCGCTGCGTTCATCGTGGCGATCGGCTTTGGCATCATCGCTCCGGTGCTGCCGCAGTTCGCCCACTCCTTTGATCTGGGCGTGACCGCCACGACGATCGTGGTGAGCTCTTTTGCGTTCTTCCGCCTGCTCACCGCGCCCGCTGGCGGCCGCCTGGTCAACACGTTCGGGGAAAGGCCCATCTACGTTGTGGGCCTGCTCATTGTGGCCGCTTCGACCTTTGCCGTGGCGTTTGCCCAGTCCTACGAGCAGCTGCTGTTGTTCCGCTCTCTCGGCGGCATCGGCTCGACCCTGTTCACGGTGTCAGCCATGGCGCTCATTGTGCGGATCGCCCCGTACAACGCGCGGGCTCGCGCCACCGGCATGTACGCGACCGCGTTCCTGGTGGGCAATATCGCCGGCCCCGTCGTCGGCGGACTCATGGCCGGCCTGGGCATGCGGGTGCCGTTCCTCATCTACGGCACCGGTCTGGTCATTGCTGCTTTGGTGGTGCACCTCAAACTGACCACCGGACGGAATGACGAGGTGGAGGGCCCGGTTTCGCAGGGCGCACACGAGCCCGCTGGGGTCGGCAGTGATGATGCCGCCGACGGACCCGTTTCACCGCAGGCTGCCGAAGCCGTCACCGCGAAGGAACGCCCAGACCGGCTGCCTCCCATGCGCTTCCGCGAAGCGTGGGCCTTCAAGTCCTATCGAGCCGCGCTTGTCGGCGCGATGGCCAACGGGTGGGGTGCTATGGGTGTGCGCACCGCCATCTATCCGCTGTTTGCGATCTACGCCCTGCAGGCCGGTGTTGCCGCTGCCGGTTGGGCGCTCGCCCTGTTCGCCGCCGGCACTGCTCTGTCGGTCAACACTCTGGGCCGGGCCGCCGATGTGTATGGCCGCAAGCCGTTCATCATTGCGGGCCTGCTGGTGTTGGGTGTTTCCACGATTCTGGTTGGCCTGTGGCAGTCGTTCCCCGTCTTCCTGATCTTGTCGGTCATAGCCGGCATCGGTGCGGGCACCGTCAATGCTCCGCAGCAGGCTGTTATTGCCGACATCATCGGGCCTGACAGGGCCGGCGGCAAAGTGCTGTCGCGCTATCAGATGGGCATGGACGTCGGAGCTATTTTCGGGCCGATTGTCTCCGGCTGGCTGGCTGACGCCTACGGCTACGGGGTCGCGTTTGCCGCGGCGGGAGCAGTTGTTGTGCTCGCCGGTATTCAGTGGTTCTTCGCCGAGGAAACCATGCCGGGCCGCAAGAAAGCCGAGGCTTAGAACCGAAGCTGGTTCAGCCCTCCTGGACGGGGGAGACCCACACCGCTTCGGCCAGATTTGGGGCGTATTCCAGCACCGCGCTGGGAACAATGTGCGCCCCGGGAACACATCCGTGATTGGCGGCTTGCGTAAGAATGTCGTTTTCGCTGTCATCCACGCGATCCACCCTGTGCAGCCCTTCTGCCGTGGCCTCGCCCAGCAGAACCGCGCGATCAGGGTGGTAAATGCGGCCGTGGGCATCGGGAATCGGATCGCCGTGCGGATCAGCCGTGGGGAATCCCATGAGCGCATCGATGCGGGACACGAACAGATCAGAAACAGCGTGTTCCAGTCGCTCCGCCTCGTCATGGACTTCCGTCCACGAATAATTGAGCATGCTGACCAAGTAGGTTTCGAGCAGGCGGTGCCTGCGGACCATCTGCACCGCGTGACGGCGGCCCACATCAGTCAGTCGGACCGGCTTGTACGGGGTGTAGGCGACAAGGTCAGCAGCGGCTAGGCGCTTGACGGTGTCAGTCACACTCGCAGACGACGTGCCGAACCTTTCGGCCAGGGCTTTCGTCGTGATGGGCCCACCACCCCACTCCTCGGCGCTCCAGATGGCCTTGAGGAAGTCCTGGGTGACCGGTGACAGATGTTCCAGTTCAGTGCTCACACCTTCACCCTATGCGTATTCGTGCATCTGCCGAAAGGGCTGCCGCTGCGGTCACAGCGGCGGTGCGGCGAAGGGTGTTTACACGTCGTAGCCCAAGCAGACCAGCACAATGAGCACCGCGTTGAGCGCCACAATGAGGGCTGTTGTCACCCACGCGGCAGCCTGCAGGGGCAGCGGGTTGGCGAATCGACCCATGATGCTGCGCCGGCCGGTGTAGATGACCAGCGGAATGAGAGCCGCGGGAATGCCGATTGAGAGCAGCACCTGCGACACGACGAGCGCGAACGTCGGATCGATGCCGAGCGCCAGAATGACAAGTGCCGGGATGAGGGTGGTGAGCCTGCGCCACAGCAGGGGGATCTGCATGTGCAGCAGGCCCTTCATGATTGAAGCGCCCGCATAGGAGCCCACTGAAGTTGAAGCCAGGCCGGAAGCCAACAGGCCGATGCCGAAGAGCACGCCGATGAACGGGCCCATGGCCTCTGTGATGGCCGCGTGCGCGCCCTCAATGGTCTCCGTGCCCTCCACACCGGGCAGTGCGGCCGCCGCCAAGAGCAGCATGGCGAGGTTGACGCCGCCTGCCAGGATGAGCGACAGGAACACGTCCCACCGGCTGGCCTTGAGCAATCGGGCAACAGTGCGTTCGGGAATGCCGGTGCCGAAGCGATCGCGGATGAGGTCCGAGTGCAGGTAGATGGCGTGCGGCATGACGGTCGCACCCAGGATTGCAGCGGCCAGCATGAGTGAGCGCGTGTCCTCGAAGCGGGGAATCATGCCCTGGGCCATGCCGGCGGGGTCGAGGTCGCTGATGAGCAGGCCGGCTGTGAAGCCGATCGTGATGATCACCAGCAGGGCGGTCACCAGTGCTTCGAACCATCGCTGACCGGCCCGGTCGGCGGTTGCCAGCAAGAGCATTGATACCGCGCCGATGATCATTCCGCCCCATACCAGGGGGATGTCGAACAGGATGTACAGGGCCACTGCGCCGCCGACGACTTCGGCGAGGTCGGTTGCTGCGGCGACGAGCTCCGCCTGCAGCCAGAAGGCTCGTCGGGCAGGTTTCCTCAGCCGCGCGCCCAGTATGCTCGGCAGGCTTTCGCCAGTGACCAGGCCGAGCTTGGCCGACAGGTACTGCACGATCATGGCGGTGAGATTGGCGGCAATGAGAACCCACACCAGCAGGTAGCCGTACTCGGCACCCGCGCTGAGGTTCGCGGCGACATTTCCGGGGTCTACATAGGCGATTGCCGCAACAAAGGCCGGACCCAATAGCCACACCAGGCGCTTGCGGTGAACGTGCTGGTGGCGAGTATCGCCGCGTGCGCCGCCGTCGTGTGCGCCGCCGCGGGAAAGGACCCTGTTTGCCATGAAATTAAGGTAGCTTAACTTCGGTGGGTGGCAAAATCGGGTCGCGGAGGTTTTCCCCACCCCAAGCGTGCAGTTAACCTCAAGGGCTTCGCCCAGCAGGTCTAATAAGATGGCCGGGTGAAAACACTGACTCGCCTGAGCCTGAAGAACCGTGCCCTCATCGGACTGATCACCGTCGTTGCGGTGATGTTCGGATTCATCGCCACAGCCCAACTGAAGCGGGAGCTCTTCCCTGCCTTCGAGCTGCCGCAGGCTGTCATCTCCGCCCAATACCCGGGTGCTTCTCCCGAAGCAGTGGAGAGCGAAGTCACCGACATCATCGAAAGCGCGATCAGCGGTTCCGAATCAGTCGAGTCAGTCAGCTCCACCTCGTCATCCGGTTCGTCCGAAGTAACAGCTGAAGTCGCGTACGGGACCTCGTCAGATGACATCGTCCGCGAACTCGAAGGCGCGATTGCCAAGGTCAAAGAACAGCTGCCCGACGGGGTCGACCCCGTCGTGTTCAGCGGTGCTCTTGATGAGTTCCCCGTGGTCGTCATCTCAGCCGCATCTGACGGTGACAAAGAAAAACTGGCGGATGACCTCAATTCGGTCGTTGTCCCAGAACTGAAGAAGATCGACGGTGTGCGCGCGGCCGCCGTGTCCGGCGCTGACATCAAACAGGTCAACATCACGGTTGATAAGAAGAAGGTCAAAGACAAGGGTGTCAGCGTCGACGAAATCGCCGGCGTCCTGCAGGCCAACGGCGTGGCCGCCTCGGCCGGTGAAATCGAAGGCGACAACGGGGACGCTCCCGTCGAAGTCGGCCTGCGCATCACAAAGCTCGACCAGATCCGCGATCTGCAGGTCACCGGCAAGGACGGCCCTCTCAAACTGTCCGAGGTTGCTGAAATCAAGCAGGTGCCCGCGCCGGTTGAAAGCATTTCGCGCACCAACGGGAAAGAGTCGCTCACCCTGGCGGTGACGAAGACCCCCGATGCCAACACGGTCGATGTCGCGAACGCCGTTCACGATGCCCTGCCGAAACTGCAGGACAAGGTGCGCGGCAACCCCGAATTCACCACTGTTTTCGACCAGTCCCCGTTCATTCAGCAGTCGATTGACGACCTCGTCCACGAGGGTGTGCTCGGTCTGGTGTTCGCGGTGCTGGTCATCCTCGTGTTCCTGCTGAGCGTGCGGGCAACCCTCATTACGGCGATCTCGATTCCGCTGTCGCTGCTGCTGACAATGATCGGTCTGTGGCAGACGGGCTATTCGCTCAACATGCTCACGCTGTCAGCGCTGACCATTTCGATTGGCCGCGTTGTCGATGACTCGATCGTCGTGATTGAGGCCATCCGCCGGCGCCACACGATGGGCGGCACAAAGTTCAGCAACATCCTCGCCGCCGTGGGCGAAGTCGCCGGGGCCATCACCGCTTCCACACTGACGACGGTTGCGGTGTTCCTTCCGCTGGTCTTTGTATCCGGCCAGACGGGTGAGCTGTTCCGTCCCTTCGCTCTGACCACCTCGATTGCCCTGCTGGCATCGCTGCTGGTGGCGCTGACGATCGTGCCGGTTCTGGCGTTCTGGTTCCTGCATGCGCGTGAATCCAAAGTGCGCCTTAACCGCGCCCAGAAGAAGGAAATCGCTGCCCGCCGCAAGGAGGGCCTGCGCGGCCTGAAAGCTGAGCGCAAGGAGCGCCGCCGTGCTGGCAAGAAAAGAGCTGTGGCGGCTGAGACCGCCGAGGTGGCGCCGGCTGCCCAGGTGACCTCCACCTCGTCCGCGGCTCCGGTTGCCGAGGTGGAGTCGGCTGATGCTGTTTCACCTGATGCCGAAAGCGAGATTGACGAGCTCGAGGGGCTGCGTTCGCCGGTCACCCGGCTGCAGAAGACCTACACGCCGGTCATCGGCTGGACGGTGCGCCACCCCGTGATCACGCTGGTCGCCAGCGTCCTGGTGCTGATCCTCACACTGGGCCTCGTGCCGCTTCTCAAAACGGACTTCCTGGGCGACATGGGCTCGGACACCCTTAACGCCCGCCAGCAGTTCCCCGCGGGTGTCGGCCTGGAGGAGGCCGGGAAGCTCGCCGAACCGGTCGAAAAGGACATCCTCGCCACGGAAGGTGTAGAGGATCTGAGCTTCACGGTCGGTTCGAGCGAGTTCGACATGGGCGGGGCTTCCGGTTCCGGCCGACTCAATGGCACCTACCTCATCAACCTGTCCGAAGGGGCCAGCGCTGACGAGGTCTCGCAGCGCCTGACTGAGAAGTTCAAGGATATGGACCCGGACAAGTCCGGCAGCTTCGAAGTCATGGACAACTCCGGTCCGGGTGGATCGACAATCGACATCACGCTGACGGCAAACGACACAGAAGCGCTGAAGAAGTCCGCCGAAAAGCTCACGAAGAAGCTTGAGAAGACCGACGGTGTGAAGAAGGTCGACAACAGCCTGCGCGCTGTCGGCGATGTCATCCACGTGGATGTGAAGCGCAAAAAGGCAGCCGAATACGGTCTGTCGGAAGCGCAGCTGGGCCAGATCGTCACCCGTGCAATCAACGGGCAGATCATCGGCCAGGTGGTTCTCGACGACGTCACCAACAGCGTGTACCTGTTCGACGGCGACGCTGAGACCATCAGCGATCTCGAAGACATCAAGCTCACCGTTATGGTCATGCCCGACGGATCGCCCGTCACGGGAGGTGCCGGTGCTGGTGGCGCAGGAGGCGCCGGGGGTGCCGGGGGTGCTGGTGGCGCTGGTGGCCCGATGGGCGGTGGGCGAGTAGCCCAGCCAGCCTCGAAGCCGTCCGATGCGCCCGGCCTGGGGTCGAACCCCGGTTCAACCGACCAGCCGCAGCAGCCCAACCCTGACAATGAGGGAGGGGAAGACGGTCAGCAACAGGCACCTCGTGAACCTGGGCAGGAAGGCGGCCAGCAGCCGCAGGCGCCCGGTGACGGCGGGCAGATGCCTGACGGGCAGATGCCGCAGATGCCTGACGGTCAGATGCCGCAGCAGCCTCAGATGCCCGAAATGCCGCAGGTGCCGGAGGTTCCGGAGTCTCCGCAGCCGCAGGAGAAGACGATCAAACTCAGCGAGATCGCCAACATCACGCAGGAGAAGACCGCCCCGGTCATCAGCCACTCCGACGGCCTGCGCTCGGTGACGGTCTCCGCTACTCCCGACGGCGATGACCTCGGAGCGGTGTCCGCCGCGGTGCAGAAGGCCGTCGACGACACGCAGTTGGAGCCGGGCGTCAGCCAGGACACCGGGGGCGTGTCCGCCGAACAGGAAGACGCCTTCAAGCAGCTGGGCCTGGCGATGCTCGCGGCGATCCTCATCGTGTTCATCATCCTGGTGGCCACATTCCGTTCGCTGCTGCAGCCGTTCATTCTGCTGGTGTCCATTCCGTTTGCCGCGACAGGTTCGATCCTCGCGCTGCTCATCACGAACACGCCCATGGGGCTGACGGCCATGATCGGCATGCTCATGCTGATCGGCATTGTGGTGACGAACGCGATTGTGCTCATCGACCTGATCAACCGCTTCCGCGCACACGGGGCGGACCTCAAAACCGCTGTGTTCCACGGGGCGCGCCTGCGCTACCGCCCGATCATCATGACCGCACTGGCGACGATCTTCGCGCTAACGCCCATGGCCATGGGACTCACCGGTGGCGGCGTGTTTGTATCCAAACCGCTGGCTCTGGCCGTCATCGGCGGTCTCGTGTCCTCGACGCTGCTGACCCTCATCCTGGTGCCGGTGCTGTACGAACTGCTTGAGGGCTTCAAGGAGCGTCGCGCTGAGAAGCGGGCCGTCAAGGACGGTGCGCGCGCCGCCGTCATTGACAAGGCCGAGGCGGAGGCTACGGGTGAGGCTGAGGCTCAGGCGGGTGCCGACGGTCGGCAGCCGGTGGGTGCTGCGGCTGGACAGACAGGAGCTTCTGGGGCAGCGAATGATGACCGTCCGACCCAGCCCATGCCGGCAGCCAAGCCAGAAAACGGAGGCGGCGATCGGCAGTGAGGTGAGCGGCACCTCGTCCGCGGGGAGGCTGGGAAGCCCCACCCGGTGGCGGGCGGAAGTGCTGCTGGTCGCGGGAGTTTCGCTGGGGCAGTCGGCGGTGTACGCCGTCGTGCGGCTGGCGGACATGCTCACGCGCGCACCGCTGAAAGACAGCACTGCGGGGCTCAACCACAGCCAGTCGACGCGGGAAGTTTTTGACCTGGTGTACCAGCTGCTGGGCATTGGGTTCACGCTCGTGCCGGTGGCGCTCGCGCTGTACCTCATGTGGCTTGACGGGCAGGGTTCCGTGCTCGAGCGGCTGGGACTGGGGCGCGGTGTTGGTCGTGGTGGTTCCGGTCGTGGCGGTGCCGGCCCGGATGCGGGGTGCGGTGCCGGCCCGGATGCGGGGTGCGATGCTCGTGGTGGCGGCACTGCGTCTGATGGTGTTTTGCGCGATGGTGCTCGGCGTGCCGCTTGGGGTGATGCCTGGCGTGCCGTCGGGCTGTTTGTGCTGATCGGAGCGGGAACGCTCGTTGTTTATGCCGCTGGGCGAGCGCTCGGTGTGACAGCGCAGATCTCGACGAACAACTTAAACGCCGCGTGGTGGACCGTGCCGGTTCTGCTGCTGCAGGCGGTGAAGAACGGCGTGCTGGAAGAAGTGCTGCTGCTGGGCTTCTTCTGGGATCGGCTGGAAAAGCTGCGCTGGTCGCCGTGGGCGATCATCGTGGGGCTGGCGGTTTTCCGCGGAAGCTACCACCTGTATCAGGGGTTCGGCCCCTTTGTGGGCAATGTGCTCATGGGGCTGATCTTCGGCTGGCTGTACATGCGCCGGCGGAGGGTGATGCCGTTCGTCGGTGCGCACTTCCTGCTGGACGCGGTCGGCTTTTTGGTGCCGGGCATCCTGCGCGGCTGAGTGCGCTCGGCGGCTGGGCCAAACTTGCGTGGGCGAATCCGCTCGGGCGCTGGGCCAGACTTGCGCGCTAATGCAGTTTCACGCGTTAATGCGGCGCATTTACGCGTGAAGTTGCATTAAAGCGTGAAACTGGGTTCGAACGGCGGCGCGCGTGGTCACGGTGAATTGCGTTTGGATGGGTAAAGCCCTTTCAGGACGGGGTGGCCCGCTTCGGCGGCTGGGCCAGACTTGCGCGGTAATGCAGTTTCACGCGTTAATGTGGCGCATTTACGCGCAAAGTTGCATTAAAGCGTGAAACTGGGTTCGAACGGCGGCCTGCGTTGTCACGGTGACTGCGTTCGGCTGGTAAAGCCCTTTCAGGACGGGGTAGCCCGTCGCGGCGGCTGGGCCAAATTTGCGCGCTAATGCAGTTTCACGCGTTAAT
>NZ_KV786013.1:116186-155060 GCF_001806795.1 Brevibacterium sp. HMSC22B09
TTTACGCGCAAAGTTGCATTAAAGCGTGAATCTGCCTTGGCACGGCGACACTGCGCATCCACGCCGCAGCCGCCGCGCCCCTTACAGAACGACGCGGCCCTGCGGTGTGGTGAACGTGACGGACATGATGCCCGGCTCGCCATGCGGAGCCACCCAGTCGATGCCGATTTCCGGGATGGGCTTGTGGGCGTCGGTGCCCAGCCAGTCGCGCACGCGGTCGCGGCTTCCGGCAATCTGCAGCGATTCAATGGCAACAGCGTCGTCGCCGGTGAGTTCGCCGCTGCCGTCCAGCTTGCGCTGCGGGCGGGCTGACGGGTGCAGTTCAGCGGGGGAGACCCAGTGGATGAAGTACGGCAGCTGGCCGTCAGCGATGACGCCCTTCACGCCGATCTGCTTCCAGTGGATTTCCTCTGAGTCTTCCGGGGTGCGGTTGCCGTCGACGGCTTTGCGCTCAAGGCGATCCTCAACCTTGGCCAGGTTGTTGACGCTGACGCACCACGCCATCCAGCCGCCGCCCTTGTCAGACCGCGCCCTTGTGGCCTGCCCGAACGGGGTTGCCAGCGCTGCCGGGTGCTCGAGGGCTTCAACGACCTCGAGGTAGTGCCCGTTTGCCAGCGGGAAGATCAGGTTCCGCGTTCCGAACCGCGGGTGGATTCCGCCGTCGTAGTAGGTGATGCCGAGTTGTTCTGCCAGACGGTCAGCCGTGGCGTGCAGACCGTCCTGCTGAGCGGCGAACGAAACATGGTCCAGATTCATACTCTGAGCGTGGCACAGATCTCATTTTCACGTGACTTAGGTATGCCTAACTTTCTCGCCTTGCTCGCTGCTGGGCCGCTTCTTATCTGACGAGGCGCCGCTTGCCACCTGCCGTCATCTTCGGGTTCCGCTGGGGCCCGGAGGCACGAAAAAGCGGGTGGGAGCGGCTTCCGCTCCCACCCGCTTTCAGCAGTCAGGTTTTAACAGCGGTCAGGCTTCGGCCTTGAAGCGGTCAATCGATTCCTGAACGATCTTTTCGGCGACTTCGCGGCCAGCCCATTCGGAGCCCTTGACGAACTTGTTCGGTTCGAGGTCCTTGTAGTGGACGAAGAAGTGCTCGATGGCGTCCAGCTGGAACTCGTCGACATCCTTGACGTCCTGGATGGCGTCGAAGCGCGGGTCGTCAGCGAGGACTGCGAGGACCTTGTCGTCGCCGCCGGCTTCGTCTTCCATGCGGAAAACGCCGATGGGGCGGGCATCCAGCTGGCAGCCGGGGAACACGGATTCGTGCAGCAGGACCAGAACGTCGAGCGGGTCGCCGTCTTCGCCGAGCGTGTCCTCAAAGAAGCCGTAGTCAGTGGGGTAGGCCATCGAGGTGAACAGGTAGCGGTCGAGCTTGACCCGTCCGGTTTCGTGGTCGACTTCGTACTTGTTGCGCGAACCCTGCGGGATTTCGATGGTGGCGAGAAGTTCCAAGAGATTTTCTCCTTACAGCTGGATGATCCTTAAGGATTCCATGATTGACAGGCGTCACAATTAGCATAGTGAAGGCCAGAAAGAGGTGAGTAATCGGTGAGCAGATCACGTGCCCGCAAGAACAAGCGCCGCAGTGGGCGCGGGCGTGCAAAGGCGATCGGCGGCACTGCCGCGATTGTCGTGGCCGCTTTGACCGGATACGCCGCTCTCGATGCCCTCGACGCAGTTCCCGGCGTTCTCACCGTTGTGCCGACCTCCGGCGGGAGCCCAGCTCCCGCACTTTCCGGAACTCCACCTCGGGCGCTTGATATCGCGGAACTCGACTCCAATGCGCCCGTGCCGAAGAAGATCGCCCGGGTCGTTGAAGACGCGTTCAAGAAAAGCGGCTTCAAGGGCAAAGCCGGCATCGACATTCGCGATGCCGCAACCGGCGAAGTCCTCTACACGAAAGACGCCGGTGCGGACCGCACCCCGGCATCCGTGACGAAGGTGCTGACCTCAGCGGCGGCTCTCGGGGCTCTGGGTGCTGATCGCACGTTCACCACATCGGCCCGCCTGGATTCCACAGAGGGAACCAGTGCTGCACTGGCTCTTGTGGGCGGCGGCGACGTCATGCTCGGCAAGGGTGAATCCAAACCGGGCGCCGTCAACGGCCGGGCTGGCCTGGGCACACTCGCTGAGGACACCGCGCACGAACTCAAAAAGCGCGGCGTGGACACGGTCGAGGTCTACGCGGACGTGTCCCGCTACACCGGTCCGCGGTTCAGTAAAGACTGGGACCGCGACGACATCGGATACGGCTTCATCACGAACATGGACCCGCTCATGGTTTCCATGGGGTCGAAGACCGGCGAATACAAAGCGCCGCGCACGCCCGAACCCGCCCGCGACGCTCTTCGCGACTTTGCCGATGCTCTCACCGACAAGGGTCTCAAGGTCGACATCCGCAACTCTGATGTGCAGACCGAACCGCCAGCCGAACAGGCTGCGCCGCTGCACGCGGACGGCGCCGGCGATGACGGCAAAGACAAGAACGACGACGGCGCCGGAGCGCAGCAAGGCCCGGCCGTTATCGCTGAAGTCCAGTCCGCCCCGGTGTCCAGCGTTGTGCGGCACGCACTGCAGCGTTCAGACAACATCGTGTCGGAAGCCCTCGGCCGTGAAGTCGCGCTGGCTCGCGGCGCGGAAGGCTCCGTGAGCTCAGCGGCGGCGGAAGTCCTGCAGCAGCTTAAAGACATGAACGTCGACACAGGCAGCATCCGCCTGCATGACACATCGGGCCTGTCGTACAAGAACCGAATTTCGCCGCACGACCTGACCGGCATCGTCGTGGCCGCCGCACAGTCGGATGACAGCCTGTCGCAGCTCATCCCCGGCATGCCGGTGGGTGGTCTCAACGGCACGCTCATCTACCGCTACGCAGAAGGCGGGGCAGCTGGGAAGGTGTCAGCCAAAACAGGCACGCTGGCAACTGTGGCGAGCCTGTCAGGAACCGTTCTCACGGCTGACGGCCGCCTGCTGGCGTTTTCGATGATGACGGAAGGCGGCGTCGGCAGTGCACGCCAAGCCATTGACGAGGCCGTAACCGGACTGTCCAAGTGCGGGTGCCGGTGACAGTGCGCATCCACGTTCCGTCCGCGCTCGCCGCTGCCCGCGAATCCACTCCCGCAGGTCCGAAGGTGACGGCTGCGGAAGGTGAGGCCCTGGTGCTGGAAATGCGCGAAGCGGCCGAAACATCGTTCGACCTGCTTCTGGACGCCATGCGCTTAGACCGCGAGGTTGAGGACGCCGCCCGGCAGCGCGCGGCATCCGACAGGGTGCTCGTGGTCGACCGGATGGGCTGGGTGAAGGCCAATGCGCTCATGCTCACGGAGCTGCTGGAACACCTGGACTCTCCGGAGTCCGGCACGGCAGCCGGTGACAACACCCGCTCCCGAGGCGGAATCGGCACTGCTCTCAACACGGCTCGGCAGAAGCTCAGGTCTGCGCGCTCCGGAGCCGAAGCGCGGACGAACGGCGTGCAGCTGGGTGCTGTCCTGGGAATTCTTTCGCGCCGAGTGCTGGGACAGTACGAGCCCATGCGCAGACCGGGAGCACTCATCCTGAACGCACCGACGATCCTCGCGATGGAACAGCGCATGGAGTTCGAACCGCGCGATTTCCGCCTGTGGGTTGCGTTCCACGAAACCACTCACCGCGTGCAGCTGGCGCTGGCACCGTGGATTCGCGACGAGGTGATCGACCGGATCGGCCGTCTGCTGGACACGGATGAATCACTGGGGGATCTTCTGGGCCAGCTGCCAGAAGCGCTGCGCGGCGAAGTGTCACTGGCGACCGCGGCTTTCAGCCCTGAGGGGCAGCGCGCAATGGAAGACGTCACCGCAATCATGACGCTGCTGGAAGGCCATGCCGACGTCATGATGGACCGCGCCGGCAAACGAGTCATTCCCAGTGTTCGCCGCATTCGCCGAGTGTTCAATGCCAACCGCCGCTCGGACTCGGGTCTGCGCGCGGCGGCCATGCGGCTCATGGGATCTGATGACAAGCTCGCCCAGTACGAAGACGGGGCGCGTTTTGTGCGCACCGTCATCCGCAAAGCGGGAATGGACGGCTTCAACCGCGTGTGGTCATCACCGGATGCTCTGCCGAGCGCGGCCGAGCTGCAAGACCCTGAAATGTGGGTGTCCAGGGTTGTGTCAGACCCTCCGGGCACACTGTAGGACCTATGGGAAGCAATGCGGACAGCAGCGGCCAGTGTGGCGACGGCCAGCGCGGCCGCGGTCAGAACGGCGGCGGTCTGAACGGCGGCGAGCGCAAGGCTGGCGGCGGCCTCGCGCCGCAGCATCGCCGTCCTCGCCTGGATCCCGATTCAGCGGTCATCCGCCGTGCTGTTGCCGACTGCCTGCCGGATGAACCCGGCCGGTTCATCGTCGCGGTCTCCGGAGGGCCGGACTCGGTGGCGCTCGCGGCAGCGTGCGCACACTTGGATGCGACGACCGAGCACTCATTCACCGCTGTCATCGTTGATCACGGCCTACAGTCAGGGTCGGCACACATCGCGGTGCGCACAGCCGGAATGGTCATGGGGCTCGGGCTGCCCGCGGTTGTGCGCACAGTGAAGGTCGAACGCACAGCCAGCGGCCTGGAAGCCGATGCCCGCTCTGCCCGCTACGGGGCACTTGAGGAGGCGCGCATCGCAGTCGGTGCGCAAGCCGTTCTCACCGGCCACACCCGCGACGACCAAGCAGAAACTGTTCTGCTGGGCTTGCTGCGCGGTTCGGGCAGTCGCGCACTTGCCGGTATGCGCCTGCGAACGGGAACCGTGTGGCGGCCCCTGTTGGGCATTGAGCGCCGACAGACGGTGGCCTCGGCCTACGCACAGCGCATCCCCGTGTGGCACGACCCCATGAACCGTGACCCCGACTACACGCGCGTGCGCCTCAGACAACAAGTGCTGCCAGCGCTGACTGACCATCTGGGAGAGGGCGTGAAGGGCAACCTGGCCCGCACGGCAGAGCTTGCCGCCTTCGATGCCGACTACCTTGACCGGCGGGCGGCCCGTATGGCCAAAAGCCTGATAGAAGCCGATCATCTGAGCGCACAGACGGCACAGCTGCCGCCAGCACTGGGCACTCGCGTCATCCAGAAGTGGCTTCATCAGCAGCTGCGCACACCGGATCAGCTCAGTGCAGAACACATCCTAGGCGCGTGGCGAGCTCTGGGCGGTGGCCCACAGCCCCTGTCCATGCCGGGCGGCATGAGTCTTGAGCGGACCGACCGTGGTGACCTCCGCCTCGTGCCCGGTGACCGACCCAAGTGCAGAAGTGACAAAGGTTTCCCACACCAGACGGAGGGCCAGCGGGTATGCTGATGGGCGTCTCGGCTGGCGCGAGCAGAAAGGACACCGAGTGGACCAGAACGACCTCGGATCTGACATCGAGAAGATCCTCGTAACGGAAGAGCAGATCAACACCCGCCTGCGGGAAATGGCTGCTGAAATCGACCGCGACTACGAAGGCAAGGATCTGCTGATCGTCGGTGTCCTCAAGGGCGCTGTCATGGTCATGGCCGACCTTGCACGCGCACTGCACTCGCACGTCACGATGGACTGGATGGCAGTGTCCTCCTACGGTTCCGGCACCAAATCCTCCGGTGTTGTGCGCATCCTCAAAGACCTCGACACCGACCTTTCGGGTCGCCACGTGCTCATCGTCGAAGACATCATCGACTCCGGCCTGACCCTGTCGTGGCTGCTGTCGAACCTCAAGTCCCGCGGTGCTGCCAGCGTTGAGATCTGCACCATGCTGCGCAAGCCCGAAGCCATCAAGGTCGACATCGACGTCCGCTACACCGGCTTCGACGTGCCGAACGAATTCGTGATCGGCTACGGCCTCGACTACGCGGAGAAGTACCGCAACCTGCCGTTCGTCGCCACCCTGGCGCCGCACGTCTACAGCTGACCCGAACCACCCGCCCACCGCGACCGGAACCGCACAGAGAAGAGCCAATGGCAGATAAGAAAGTGAACACGCCCGCTGTCAAGAAGTGGGCCCGCGGCCCATTCGTCTGGGTTGTTCTTGCCCTCATCATCGTGTCGATCGGAGCTTCGCTCCTGGCCGGGGGCGGTTTCAAGCGCATTGACACCAATCAGGGTCTGCAGCTTCTCGAAGACAAGAAAGTCGAACAGGTCAAGGTCGTCGACGGCGATCAGCGCGTCGACATGGTGTTGAAGGACGACTTCAAGGTCGGCGACCGCGAATACGGCAAGCGGGTGCAGTTCTTCTACGTTGAGCCCCGCGGTGAACAGGTGATCAAGGCCGTTGACTCGGCTGATGTTTCCAAGGGCTTCACGGACGAGGTGCCCAAGCGGTCGTTCCTGACGTCTCTTCTTCTGAACCTGGTTCCGTTCCTGCTGATCGGACTCGTGTTCTGGTTCCTGCTGACGCGCATGTCTGCCGGCGCGGGCGGAATCATGAACTTCGGCAAGTCCAAGGCGAAGATGATCCAGAAGGAAGAACCTGACGTCACCTTCGCCGATGTCGCCGGTGTTGACGAAGCCCTCGAGGAACTCGAAGAGATCAAGGAGTTCCTGTCCGAGCCGAAGAAGTTCACCGACGTCGGGGCGAAGATCCCCAAGGGTGTTCTGCTGTACGGTTCACCCGGTACCGGTAAGACGCTTCTTGCCCGTGCCGTAGCCGGCGAGGCGGGGGTTCCGTTCTTCTCGATGTCCGGTTCGGATTTTGTCGAAATGTACGTGGGCGTCGGTGCCAGCCGTGTGCGCGACCTCTTCGAGCAGGCGAAGGACAATTCGCCGTGCATCATCTTCATTGACGAAATCGACGCGGTCGGCCGTCAGCGCGGCGCCGGCATGGGCGGCGGAAACGACGAACGCGAACAGACGCTCAACCAGCTGCTGGTCGAAATGGACGGCTTCGACCCCACGAAGAACATCATCCTCATGGCGGCCACCAACCGGCCCGACGTGCTTGATCCGGCCCTGCTGCGTCCGGGCCGCTTCGACCGTCAGATCGCGGTAGAAGTACCCGACATGAAGGGCCGTGCGCACATCCTCAAGGTCCACTCGAAGGGCAAGCCCCTGGCTGATGAAGTCGACCTGAACGCCGTTGCCAAGCGCACGCCCGGGTTCTCCGGTGCTGACCTTGCAAACGTCATGAACGAAGCCGCACTTCTCACAGCGCGTTCGAACCAGACCGTCATCGACAACACGATCATGGACGAAGCCATTGACCGTGTGATCGCCGGTCCGCAGAAGCGCACCCGCCTGATGAACGACAAAGAGCGCATGGTTACCGCCTACCACGAAGGCGGACACGCGCTGGTCGCTGCGGCGATGAACCACACTGACCCGGTCACGAAGATCACCATCCTGCCGCGCGGCAAGGCTCTCGGCTACACCATGGTCATGCCGACAGAAGACAAGTACTCGGTCACCCGCAACGAACTGCTGGACCAGCTGGCCTACGCGATCGGCGGTCGTGCCGCCGAGGAAATCGTGTTCCACGATCCTTCGACCGGTGCGTCGAACGACATCGAAAAGGCCACGAGCACGGCTCGCAAGATGGTCACCCAGTACGGCATGAGCGAAAAGATCGGCATGGTCAAGCTCGGCGACGAAGGCGGCGACCCGTTCGCCGGTCGCGGAGGCACGGGTGAGGTCGGCACGGCAGAGGCCACCAAGCTCATCATCGACGAAGAAGTGCGCACACTCATCGACACAGCTCACGCCGACGCCTACTGGGCTCTCAACACCAACCGCGCGATCCTCGACCAGCTGGCCTACGAACTGCTGGAACGCGAAACCCTCGACGAAGCTGATCTCAAGCGCATTTTCGCCGACGTGCAGAAAGCACCGAAGCGCGAAGTGTGGCTGACCAGCGAAGACCGCCCGGTCTCTGACATTCCGCCCATCACACCGCCGGAGCGCCGCGAAAACGCCGGCGACTGGCGCGATGCCGTGGCTCGCCGCGCTGAAGAGCGCCGCCAGCAGGAAGAGGACGCACAGGGCTCCGGCGAAGAATCAGTGCAGCACCCTCAGCAGAACCAGTACGGGCAGCCGGGTCAGCAGAACCCCGGCTACCAGTACCCCGGCTACCCGGAGCACCCTGACCAGCAGCCTCCGCACGGTTCAGAGGACGACCGCTGATGGCGGATCTGCCCAAGATCGAAGCTGCCGTCCGCAGCATCCTCGAAGCGATCGGCGAAGACCCCGACCGCGACGGTCTGAAAGACACGCCCAAGCGAGTCGCGAAGTCCTATGCCGATCTGTGCCGGGGCCTGGGCCAGACAGCAGACGACCTCCTCGAAGTCAGTTTCGACATCGGGTACGACGAAATGGTGCTCGTCAAAGACATCGAAATGTTCTCGATGTGCGAACACCACCTGCTGCCGTTCCACGGCAAGGCCCACGTGGGATACATCCCCGGCCCGGAGGGCCGCGTGACGGGACTGTCGAAGCTCGCCCGCCTGGTCGAGGTCTATGCCCGCCGCCCGCAGGTGCAGGAAAGGCTCACCACTCAGATCGCGGACGCCCTGGTGGACAACCTCAACGCCCGCGGCGTGATCGTCGTAGTCGAAGCTGAGCATCTGTGCATGTCGATGCGCGGAGTGCAGAAGCCCGGCGCGAAAACCCTGACCTCGGCGGTGCGCGGACAGCTGCGCGATCCCGCAAGCCGCGCAGAGGCCATCAGCCTGATTCAGGGCGGGTGAAGCACATGCGCACCAAGATCATGGGCGTGCTCAACGTAACGGCCGATTCCTTTTCCGACGGAGGCCGCTACCTCGACTACGCAAAAGCGGTTGAGCACGCGCTCAACCTTGTCGAACAGGGCGCGGACATCATCGACGTCGGCGGTGAATCAACTCGCCCCGGCTCCACCCGAGTGCCGGAAGACGAAGAGATCGCACGCGTCGTGCCGGTCGTCGAAAAGCTCGTGTCCGAAGGAGTGACGGTCAGCGTTGACACCATGCGGGCCTCCACCATGGAGCGCGCTTTGGACGTCGGCGCGCACATCATCAACGACGTTTCGGCCGGCAAAATGGACAGCCGCATGTTTGACGTTGCCGCGAAATCCGATGCTGAGCTCATTGTCATGCACTGGCGGGGTCTGCTGACGGACGCGCGTGCCACCCACACCTATGACGATGTGGTGGCCGAGGTCCGCGATGAACTTCTGGAGCGCGTTGACGCGGCTTTGGACGCCGGGGTGAAGAGTGAGCGGATCATCCTCGACCCCGGCCTGGGCTTTGCAAAAGATGCCGAGCACAACTGGCAGCTGATGGCCGGAATCGATGAATTCAACCAGCTGGGCTACCGACTGCTGGTGGCAGGTTCGCGCAAGCGCTTCCTGGCTTCGCTCATCAATCCCGACAACCCGGCAGCCGCCAGCGAAGCTGACCGGGATGCTGCAACCGCAGCAATCACCGCCGTGTCCGCCCGCGCGGGAGCGTGGGCTGTGCGCGTGCACGACGCCCGCACCTCGTATGTGGCTGCCGCTGTGTGCGACGCAATCGACAAAGCCGGTCACGACTACCAGCTGAAGAAGCAGCGGAAATGACGCACGAAATCCACCTGACAGGCCTGCGCGCCTACGGCCACCACGGTGTTTTCGACTTCGAAAAGACCGACGGCCAGGAATTCAGTGTGGACGTCAGGCTCAGGGGCGACTTCAGCCGTGCGGCCAGCACCGACCGCCTGGAGGACACGGTTGACTACGGGGCAGTGGCCGACCTTGCCTCCTCGATCGTCAGCACCGAACGCTACGACCTGATAGAAGCCCTTGCCGCTCGTATTGCCGATGCCATCGCTGGGACCATCACGATTCCCTGCCAGGTTGAAGTCACGGTGCACAAACCGTCGGCGCCGATCGCCCATGACTTCACCGATGTCACGGTCCGCGCCGAAGCCGTCAGCAGCGGCACGGCGAGTGAGGGCGCTACGGGGAGCGGCACCTCGTCAGACCAGCGGATAACAGCGGTCCTGTCGATGGGAGCCAACCAAGACAACCCGCGCGGGCAGCTGGAAGACGCCCTGCGCGCCATTGACCGCCTGCCGCGGGTGGATGTCGTGCAGACCTCCGGGTTCTATTCGACAGCGCCCGTCGGGGGAGTGGAGCAGGACGACTTCGTCAACTGTGCGGCCGTCGTTGAAGCTGCCTGCAGTCCGCGCGAACTCTTGGCCTCCCTGCAGGGGATCGAGGTGGCTCAGGGCCGGGTGCGCGAGGTCCGCTGGGGGCCGCGCGCGCTCGACATCGACATCGTTCGGCTGGCTGAGTCAGGCCGAGACATCGACAGCCCCGAAGCGCAGATTCTCAGCGACGACCCGGTTCTCACGCTGCCGCACCCCAGGGCGCACGAACGTGCATTTGTGCTGGTCCCGTGGGCAGAAATCCGGCCGCAGGCGCGTATTGGCTTCGGCGGCGAACAGGTTCTCGTGAGCGCTGCCGGCGATCGCGTGCAGGCTGCCGATCCGGCGCAGACCGTTCGACGATTGGACTGACATGCGCCCGACTAAAGCATCGAACCTTCTGGCAGGCGGGGCCATCGGGCTCATGGTCGGGGCCGCCGGATCCTGGGTTCTGGAAAGCTGGGGCAGTCCGCTTCCCGAGGTTCCGTGGCCGGCTATCGTCGGCATGCTCCTGCTGGGCGGCACGCTCCTGGTGCTCGGCATTCCGATCAAGAGGTGGAACGACGGTGAACGCAAGCAGCCGATCGATCCGCTGCAGGCCGCCCGAGTCGCCATGATGGCCAAAGCGTGCTCGCTGACCGGGGCCGCGCTGTCAGGGTGGTACTTGGGTTCGGGCATCTACATTCTGCTGTCTGCTGGTTTTCTCCGCACTGGCTCAGCAATGGCCATGTTCGGTACTTTTGTTGTGGCCGCGGCTCTGATGACCGTCGGAATCGTGGTCGAACGTTTCTGCCAACTGCCGCCGGACGATCCTTCAGGAGCAGCCGCATGAGCATTCCCCTGCGCGAACCCGACCTCATCCCCGTAGACAAGCGGCTTGCCCTGGTGCGGCTGCTCAACACGATCATCAGTGCGGCTATCACCAGTGCGATGGCCATCGGGGCCTACTTCACGCTTGACTTCGCCAAACCGTGGATGCTCATCCTTGCTCTGCTGTTCACACTGGGCGGCCCGCTTGTGCGGTGCATCTTCATCTTCCGTCAGGTCAGCGCCATGGGCTACAAAGTCCGGCCCACGGACCTGCTGATTGAAAGCGGCATCATGTACCGCAGAACCGCCGTCGTTCCCTATGCGCGCATGCAGTACGTCGATGTCACAGCAAGCCCGCTGGAACGGTTCTTCGGGCTTGCCACCGTCACGCTGCACACCGCATCAGCAGGGTCGGATGCAACCGTGCCCGGTCTCAAGCGCGCCGACGCTGACCGTCTGCGCGAACTGCTGTCTGAACGCGGCCAGAGCGGTCTGGCGGGCCTGTGATGGCAGGGCCGACGCAGCGCCTCGAGCCCGGAGTCTGGCACAGGGTTCACCCGATGACTCCCGTCATGCAGATGGGAGGATTCCTGGTTGCGGCATTCTTCGGAATCGTCATCTTCGCCGGCAATCTGCTGCCGAACCTGATCGGCACGATCTTCACGGGCGGAGGTGCTCTGCGCGAAGGGTCGGAAGCCATCGGCCGTGTGCCGGTGATGTACTTCCTGCTGCCGCTTCTGGGCATCTTCGTCATCGTCGCAGCCGGTGTCGGCCTGCTGTACCTGCAGTGGAAGAAAACCGCCTACCGGTATGACGACCGGGTGGTCGAGTTCAAACACGGCATCGTGGCCAAAGCACACCGCCACGCGAACTTTCTGCGCATCCAGTCCGTCGATGTCCAACAGCCATTCCTGGCGCGCATTCTCGGTCTGGCAACACTCGTTTTTGATGTTGCCGGCGGAAGCGACTCCAACATCACCATCCTGTACCTGAAGAAGGCACAGGCCGAACAGCTGCGCGACATCATCCTGGCAAACGTCCGCACTGCCAAGGCCGCCGCAGCGCCGGCCGGTCCTGCTCCGGAGGCCGCACCGGCCGGCCCCCACCCGACTGCCCCGGCAGCCGGCTTCAGCAGCGGGCAGGTGAGTGGCACCTCGTCAGATGCCGGTCAGCACGGTCATCCCGGACTGCAGAACCAACCCGGCCAGCCCAGTCATCAGGGGCGGGATGCCAGCGGCACCCAGCACAACCCGGACGCACCCGGCATGCCGGCGGGCGCCAAGATCGTGTCGTCCCTCAGCGGGCACGCGGAGGGTGTCGGCAACGACCTTGCCGGGTCGTTCCAGGAGCTCATCGCGCCGTACACGCGCAGCGGGCGGATCAAACCCGACGGCGAACTCATTCGCGTTCCGCTGCACCGAACCATCCTGGCAGCCTTTCTGTCCACCGGCGTTTTCATTTCACTCGCGCTGATTCTGCTGGCGATTGCGGCAATCGGCGTGTGCATCGGACTTGCTGTGGGCGGCTACATGAACATTGAAGCCCTTTTCGCAGTGCTCACCACCATGGCGCCCATGGCATTCGGCTTCGTGATCGCCACATTCCAAATGGTCACCAGCAACCTCAAACACGGGAACTTCTCAGCGAAGCTCACCGGCGACGGCGTGCAGATCAGCCAGGGAGTTTTCTCCACCGAACGGGTGCTGGTGCCGCTTGACCGTCTGCAGGCCGTTGAAATCCGCCAGCCGTTCATGTGGCGGATCGCCGGTTGGTACCGGGTCATGTTCAACACCGCCGGCGATTCCGGCAAAGAAGGCAAGACCCTCCTTCCGGTGGGCTCGCTGACTGACGTGCAGACGCTCATGGGTCTGGTGCTGCCCGATGGGGTCGGTGAGCTCAACTCCGGCCACGTGGTTGCTCCCGGCGATGTCGTTCACGAGGCGGTGGCCGGCACATTCCGCAAACCTGCCGGGGTGCCGGGTCTGTTCGCCCAGCAGCCAGGGCGGACCCGCTGGCTTGACCCGCTCAACCGCGCCCGCAGCGGATGGGCCGTCACCAAGGCGGTCATGGCTGTGCGCACTGGACGCTTCACCCGGCGGGCAATCTTCGTACCGCACGCCCGCGTGCAGTCGCTCGGCTGGAATCAGGGGCCCATCCAAAGGTCATTCAAGGTCGCAACCATCTACCTGCACTCCACCCGCGGACCGGTCAGGCCGTGCCTTGAACACCTGGACGAACACACCGCGCGGAAGCTCCTGTTCGACTATGCGCAGCACACGCAGCGCGCGCGTGCCGCCATGGACGCCGCCTGAGAGGACACACGTGAACCTGGACGACCAGACCCGCTTGGGAGTCGGCATCATCGGCACCGGGAAAGTCGGTGCTGTCATCGGCGCAGCCCTTCGCGGGGCCGGGCACGCGATCGTGGGAGTCACCGGGGGTTCTGAAACCACTCTTGACCGCGCCGAGGCGATGCTGCCGGGCATCCCCATTCTCGAGGTGGAGGAAATCCTCGAGCGGGCCGAACTGGTCATCTTCACGGTCCCGGACGACCAGCTGGGAGATCTCGTGGCCGGGCTTGCTGAGCTCGGACGGTTTTCGCCGGGGCAGATCGTCATGCACTTCTCCGGCCGATACGGGGCGGACATTCTGGCGCCCGCCGCCGGCCGCGGTGCGATCACGCTTGCACTGCACCCGGCCCTGTCGTTCACCGGCACCTCCATGGATCTCGAACCGCTTCGCCGCACATCGATTGCGGTGACCGGGCCGAAGACATTCCTGGCCATCGGGCAGGCGCTCGCAGTGGAAATCGGCGGCGAGCCGTTCGTTGTGGCCGAAGCTGACCGCGCTCTGTATCACGCGGCGTGTTCGCATGCGTCAAACCACGTGAGCGTCGTCATCGCCCAGGCCATGGAAATGCTCGAATCCATCGGTATCGAAGATCCGGGCCAAGTGCTTGGGGAGCTTGTGGCGGCGAGCACGTCGAATGTGCTGCGCAGCGGCGTGCGCACCCTCACTGGGCCGGTTTCCCGCGGCGACGCATCAACAGTGCGAGCCCACCTGACAGCGCTTGACGAAACAGCGGGAGAAATGGCCGGCACGGGTGATTCCTACCGTGCTGTGGCACGCGCGACGGTGCAGCGGGCGCTCGCCAACGGAACAATCACCGACCAGCAGGCGCAGAACATCCTCGACCTCCTGGCCTGAGACGGTGCACTGAGCAGTCCGCCAGAGCGTCCGGCGTCCTTCAGTTCACTCCATGAAGTCGAATATTCACTTCAGAGTCACTGAGCGGCCATAGATCATTCCTAGGTTAGGCCTCGTTGTCTTGATTGGGCATGCATGCCCCCGACCGATGGAGGCCTGGACAGGCAATGATTCACCGCACCCTCGCTTCGCTGGTTGCCTCATGCGCGCTTGCGGCAGGTTTTCTTGCTGCCGGTCCGGTTGCTGCGGCTGAAGCGCAGAACGGCCAGACGGCTTTGGAAAGCGTCGCCCACCGCGGCGACAAGCAGCACCACCCCGACAATTCGCTCGCCGGGATCGAGTCAGCAATCGACAAGGGTGCCGACTGGGTCGAAATCGACGTCCACTACAACATCGCCGGCGACAAGTTCTATCTGTCACACGACAACCTCTGCAAGGGCCCCGGCGGCACAGCTCTCATTGACTCCGGTTCGCCTAAGAGGATCGAAGAGAACTGCCAGTTGCCGACACTCGACGATGTCTTCGCCGCTTTCGGCAAGCAGACTGCAACGAACTTCGTGTACGAGTTCAAACACACGGGTCTGACAACAGTGAAAGGCGCTCGACGCCTGGCACAGGAAATCGAGGAACACGGCCAATCGAGCCGTGCTTGGGTGTCCGGCTTCAGCGACTTGGGTCTGAAGACAATCAAAGATCAGAAAACCGGCATCAAGCTCATGCGCGTTCGCACATGGACCGGCGAGGGGCCTGTCAGCCGAGCCTGGGTTTCATCAGCGGCTAACCAGGGCTTTGATGCAATCAACATCAACCTCGACGCTCTGCGTCCGGACATTGTCGACTACGCGAAATCACTGGGATTGACGGTTTCAGCCTGGGGCTGGCCCGATGCCTTTGAGAAAGACAATCAGAAGGCAATCGACATGAACGTCGACATGTTCATGACCGACCGCCTTGACGACCTTCACCAGCGCCTCGGTCGCTGACACATCCACCGAGAACTTCGCACAAAGGAGAAAACATGCGCCGTTCACTTTCTGCCGTCGCTCTGGCGTCACTGTCCGCTTTTGCCCTGGCCGCCTGCTCCATTGGCGGCGGCGGGGGAGACTCCGCGGACGGCTCAGGCACCGTCGTTTCCTACAACACGCCCCAGGAATGGGCCAACTGGGATGACGTTCTGAAGCAGTTCACCGAGTCGACGGGAATCGAAGCTCCCAACGACCCGAAGAACTCCGGTCAGACGCTGGCAGCACTCACGGCTGAAAAGGAATCGCCGGCAGCCGACGTCGCCTATTACGGCATCGTCTTCGGCATGCAGGCTCAGGACGAAGGTCTCGTTGAGCCTTACAAGCCCGAAGGCTTCGACGACGTCGACGAAGACCTCAAAGACCCCGAAGGCAACTGGACCGCCGTCCACCAGGGTGCTGTGGCAATGCTCGTCAACACCAAGGAGCTCGGTGACGTCGAAGTTCCCAAGTGCTGGAACGACCTCACTGACCCCAAGTACAAAGACAAGGTCGGCTACCTTGACCCCGCCCAGGCAGCTGTCGGCTACTCGGTGCTGACGGGAGCCAACCTGGCCCTCGGCGGTTCGCTCGACGACTTCAAGCCAGGTCTCGACTGGGCCAAGAAGATGGCTGACAACGGCGTGAAGAACCCCGCCCAGACTGCCACCTCGTCAGTTCAGCAGGGTGAAATCCCGATCCTCATCGACGCTGACTTCAACGGCTACCAGCTTGCAGCGGAAGACTCGCCGATCGAGGTCGTCTACCCGTGCGAAGGCACACTGAGCATCCCCTACACCATGAGCCTGGTGAAGAACGGACCCAACGGCGACAACGGCAAGAAGCTCCTGGACTACGTCCTGTCGGATGAAGCTCAGAAGCTCTTCGCCGAAAGCTACCTGAAGCCCGTCAAGGACATTGAGCTTCCCGAGTCTGCCAAGGAAGCCTTCCCCTCTGACGAGGAGTACAACAAGCTCGTCAAGGGCACTGACTTCGAAAAGATGAACGAAGTCCAGGACGGTGTAATCGAGGAATTCCAGAAGGTCACCGGCTGAACATGACCAGCCGTTCAAAGGCCGCTGCCGCTCTGTTGGCGGTTCCGCTGCTCATAGTGCTCGGAGCCGTGCTCATCTGGCCATTGCTCACACTGGGGCTGGCCAGCCTGACAGACGGCAGCGGCCACTTCACCCTCAGCAACTACGTTGGGGCCCTCACTAGCTCTCGCTACCAGAAGGCAATGCTCGTCACCGCAGTGCTGGCATTGCTCTCAACGGTCCTCGCACTCATCCTCTGTGTGCCGGCCGGGCTCTACATCGGAACCCAGGACACGGCACTTACCCGGGGGATGGCGGTTGCCCTGAGCATTCCGCTCAGCCTGCCCGGAATCGTGGTCGGCTTCTTCATCATCCTGCTCGTCGGCAACACCGGTGTGGTGCCTTTGGCCTTTGAAAGCGCAATCGGCCAGCGACACCTGCAGATCGCATACACCTGGGCGGGCCTGACGCTGGGATACCTGTACTTTCAGATTCCCCGCATCGTCCTGGTCGTCCGCGGAGCGGCTGCCGCAGTCCGCCCGGAAACCGTTCAGGCCGCGCAGAGTCTTGGTGAAGGCACTGTCGGCGTGTACCGCCGGGTCATCATCCCCGCGCTCCGCCCCGCAATTGCCTCTGCCAGCGGACTTGCGTTCGCGACAGCCTTCGGAGCCTACGGCACAGCGGCGACCCTGGCACGGGGGCAAAGGGTTATGCCGCTTGAGATCGCGGCGGCATTCACCGAGAACTTCCGTCCCGAACTCGCGGCGACCCTCAGCATCATCCTGGCCGTTGTGACAACCACAGTGCTCATCGGGGTCAACGCGTGGGGAAGCAAACGAATTGTGAGCGTACGAACATGACAGCACCCACAGCGCAGCGGGATGGAGCAGTCGACACCAGCGTCGGAACCGCGCAGACCACCTTGCCGAAGAAGAGCCCGAAGGGAACAAAAGATCCCGTACAGGCGGTGGGATTCATCTTTGCAATCGCAGCCTGCGCCATCACACTGTTGCCCCTGCCCATCGTTCTTGCTGTTGCCATCAGCAAGAACTGGGTCACAGGGCTCAGCGGAGGAATGACAGGTCAGTGGCTGTCACAGGCTTGGCAGCGCATGGACCAGTCGGTCTTCATCAGCCTGCAGGTAGCCATCATCGTCATGGTCATCGACCTGCTGGTTGCTCTCCCCGCGACCCGCTTCATCACGCGCTACAGCTTTCCAGGCCGAGGTCTGCTGCAGTCAGTATCGACGCTGCCGATTGCGATTCCCGGTATTGCCGTCGGTCTCGCTCTGATCCTGAGCTATCCGGTGCTGCGACCAAGCGGATGGCTGATGGTGGCCGGTCACGTTCTCTACACCCTGCCGTTTCTCCTCAGCGCTCTGATTCCGGCAATGAACTCCGAGAGGCTCAAAGAGCAGGAGCTGGTTGCCTCATCACTGGGCATGGGGCCTGCGAAGATTTTCTTCTCAGTCACGCTGCCGGCTGTCCGCAGGGCCCTGATCGGCGGGCTCGTCATGGTCGTGACGATGTCGCTGGGCGAGTTCAACGTCACGTTCTTTCTTTTCACTCCCAGCGCTCAGCCGATGCCGGTGTTCCTGTTCGACACCTATATCACCGGCCGAATCGAGCTGGCCGCCGCGCAGACCGCAATCTTCTTGGCAATGGTCATTCCGCCGGCAATCGTGCTGGAGAAATTCCAGGTTCAGAAGGGAGGGGCGGTATGACAGCCGTCTCCGTCGAAACATCTTCCGAAGCTCACGGGCAGGAAACCACTGTTCCGGGTCTGACGGTAGGGGACGTCAACTTCGCCTATCCGGGAATGGAACGCGCAGCACTCGAAGGCATCAACATGACTTTGGGCGCCGGCGACATTGCGGCTCTCGTGGGGCCTTCGGGCTGCGGAAAGACAACTCTGCTCAAAACCATCGGCGGAATTCTTGCGCCGACCTCGGGAACGATCAGTTTCGGCACGGAGGACGTTACGCACCTGCCGGTCAGCCGTCGGCGAGTGGGCTGGGTGCCGCAGCAGTACGCACTGTTTGAGCACCTCGACGTCAAAAGCAACATTGCATTCGGCCTCCGCGCTCAGAAGGTGCCCAAGGCACAGCGCCTAGAACGAGTGCAGGAAATGCTGAAGCTGTGCCGGATCACCGAACTGGCCGACCGGGCTCCTGACGAACTGTCCGGTGGACAGCGGCAGCGCGTTGCCATTGCCCGTGCGCTGGCGCCCAACCCGAAGGTTCTTCTGCTTGACGAACCGCTCGGCGCACTCGACCCACAGCTGCGCGGACAGCTGAGAGCGGACCTGCGGAAAATGATTCGCAAAGCCGGTGTGACCACCGTGATCGTCACCCACGACCAAGAAGAGGCGCTCGCCATGGCCGATCACCTGGTCATGATGAACAGCGGCCGCATCGAACAGTCCGGCAAACCCGAATCAGTATGGGCCCACCCGAATTCTGCGTGGGCCGCGGAGTTTCTCGGCCACGCCTCCGTCCTGCCGGTGGTCGAATACACCGATTCGCAGCGCGCAGTCATCAAGCCAGGATTGTCAGTGCCCGTCAAGTTCGACGACGGGCAGGGAAAAACCGCTGACGGCACTGTGGGCCTGGCTGTTCGCTCAGTCGATTTCGAAGCGGTTCTCGTGGACAGTGAGCCCAAAGAAGCGGGGCTGCTTGCTGAGACCGAGCCGACAGGCACCTCGCATGCCGGCGGTGTGATCGGTGTTGTGCGCGAAGTCGAATACCGCGGTGACGGATTTGTTGTGAAGGCAGAACTCGAAGATGGACTTCGAGTCCCGGCGGACGCTCGGGTCCGCATGGAAATCGGACAGCGGACGCTGATTCGAGCAAGTGAACGCAGGCACGTACCTCAGGTGGAGAAATGAACGCAGAACTGACAGTAATCGGAGCATCGGCGACCGCACCGACGTACCTGGGTCCAGCATCCGGATACCTGCTGACCACACCTCGCGGATCGATCCTCATCGACTGCGGCCCCGGCGTGATCGGCGGCCTGGCAAAAGACCGCCGACTCGACGAGGTCGATGCCCTCCTCGTGTCACATTCGCACGCGGACCACAGTGCAGACCTTCCGGTGCTCGCGTACCGGCGTTCGTTCCCGCAGGTGCTGCCCTCGTTGCCGCTGTACGCGCCGGAGGACCTGGTCTCCCGGCTGCCCAAACTCGACGACGTCTACGGGATCCCAACGCTGGACACGATGAAGACGCCCCTGGGCAGCCGCTTTGACATGAAAGTCCGCGAACCCGGAGAGGGCTTCGAAGTTGTGGGCCACCGCGTGCAGACGATCCTGGCGGACCACCCCGTGCCGACCATGAGCATCAAGTTTCCCGATTACGGCTTTGTGTACACCGCCGACACGGGCCTGACAGATGAACTCGTCGAGTTCTCCCGCGGTGCTTCGCTGCTGTTGGCGGAGTGCACCTACCGGGCTGCAGACAACATCGATGTGACAGGTCACGGTCACCTCGACGGACACACGGTCGGTCAGCTGGCCCGAGAAGCCGGAGTGAAGCACCTTGCGGTCACTCACGTGGCCGACCCCGACCACATTCCCGATATCGAGGCGGAAGTTCGCGAAGTCTTCGATGGGAAGGTCACGATGTGTGCGCCGGGGGACAGGTTCCCGCTCGGGTCTTTCAGCTGAGTTCAGTAAGCCCTCGGCAGGCTTTCGGCACCGGGCTCGGCTTGGTTCAGGACGCGGCTCCTTCGCTATCCTTAGACCATGCCTGAAAATCTTGACAATGCCGCAACTGTGCCCGCTGGCGGCGCAGACGCCGAAACTCCCGAACACCTCGACCCCGAACAGCTGCGCATCCGCAAGGAAAAACGCGCTCGGCTGCTGGAAGAAGGCCGTGAAGCCTACCCCGTGCGGGTCGGCGTAACCCACAGCCTCGGCGAAATCCGCGACAAGTACGCGCACCTCGAAGCCGGCGAAGAAACCGAGGACGTCGTCGGCGTTGCCGGCCGCGTAGTTTTTCAGCGCAACACCGGAAAACTGTGCTTCGTAACCCTCATGGCCGGCGACGGCACCCAGCTGCAGGGCATGCTGTCGCTGAAGGAAGTCGGCGAAGAAGCCCTCAGCCAGTGGAAAGCCGATGTCGACCTGGGCGACCACGTGTTCCTCCACGGCCGCGTTATTTCCTCGCGCCGCGGTGAGCTTTCCGTCATGGCCGACAGCTGGCAGATGGCTTCGAAGGCCGTCCGTCCGCTGCCGCCGATGCACACCCAGCTCGACGAAGAGGGCCGCGTACGCCAGCGCTACCTGGACCTGATCATGCGCCCGGCAGCCAGGGACATGGTGCGCACCCGCTCTAAGGTGATGTCCTCGCTGCGCCACACCTTCGAAGACGAAGGCTTCATCGAAGTCGAAACCCCCATGCTTCAGGTGATCCCGTCCGGTGCGGCCGCACGCCCCTTCAAAACCCACATCAACGCCTACGACATGGAGCTGTTCCTGCGCATCGCACCCGAACTGTTCCTCAAGAAGGCAGTTGTCGGCGGTCTTGACAAGATCTTCGAAATCAACCGCAATTTCCGCAATGAAGGTGTCGACGCCACACATTCTCCGGAATTCGCAATGCTTGAATTCTATGAAGCGTATGGCGATTTCAAATCCGCTGCCGCTCTGACCAAAAAGCTCATTCAGAACGCAGCAATTGACGCCACCGGATCTACCACCGTCACCCTTTATGACGGAACTGAATATGACCTCGGAGGTGAATGGCCGTGGATCTCAATGTACGAATCACTGGCCGCGGAATCCGGGGAGGACATTACGCCGGAAACGCCCATTGAAGAACTCGTGCGCATTGCCGACAAGCACAATGTCGACATGGAAGGCGTATTCAAGTCCCACGGCAAGTACGTGGAAGAACTGTGGGAGCACTTCCACGAAGGCAAGCTCGACGGCCCGATCTTCGTGACCGACTTCCCCGTCGACACGTCGCCGCTTGTTCGTGAGCACCCCGAAAAGAAGGGCGTCGTCGAAAAGTGGGACCTCTACGTTCGCGGCTTTGAACTGGCAACCGGCTATTCGGAGCTCGTTGACCCGGTAATTCAGCGGGAGCGCTTCGAAGCACAGGCCAAGGACGCTGCCAAGGGCGACGACGAGGCCATGCCGCTGGACGAAGAGTTCCTGCGGGCAATGGAACACGGAATGCCCCCGACCGGCGGTGTCGGCATCGGAATCGACCGCCTGCTCATGGCGCTGACCGGCCTCGGTATTCGCGAAACCGTGCTCTTCCCATTCGTTAAGCCTTTGGAATACTGAGAATATAATCACTGTTCATTTCAATGGCTCTTATAGGTTTTGATCGTTAGGGATTCCTGTGGAATATTTGAGGGTGCTTCTTCCTTCCATCGTGGTTGGGCTTCTTTTCTGGTACGTTCTGCGTGCCATTATCAAGTCCGACAGCACAGAGCGGAAGGAAATGGACCGCTACTACGCAGAAATGGAAATCCACAAGGCTCAGCGCGAAAACGCGCAGCGTGAAACCACTGAGCGTGACAGCGCAGCCGAGCCGCAGGACGTTTCTGAAGATCCACGAAAGGACCAACACGATGGCTCGCAAGGTGACGACCGTCCTCATTGACGATCTGACTGGTGAAAATGCCGACGAAACCGTTGAATTCGGCATCGACGGCAAGCTCTACGAAATCGAACTGACCGCAGACAACGCCTCGCGGCTTCGCGAACTGCTGGCCGGCTACGTCAAAGTCGCCCGCCGCGCAGAGCGCCCCGCATCAACCGGCCGCAAGACCGCCAGCCCGAAGGCTTCCCGCTCAGACCTCGCGGAGATCCGTGACTGGGCCCGCAGCAAGGGCTACGAAGTGTCCGACCGCGGCCGCATCCGCGCCGACATCGTCGAGGCCTACGACAAAGCCCACTGACACAGCAGGGATTCCAGCAGAATTTCGCCCTCAGCCGAAACGCTTCGGCTGAGGGCGAAATCGCAATAAAACCGGCTCTCGCGTGGTTATGGTGCTAGACATTACGGACCGTACAGCGACCCAGGAGGGCTAATGTTCGAACGGTTTACCGACCGTGCCCGACGAGTAGTGGTCTTGGCTCAGGAAGAAGCCAAGCTGCTCAAGCACAACTACATCGGCACGGAACACATCCTGCTCGGCCTCATCCACGAAGGCGAAGGCATTGCTGCCAAGGCTCTGGAAGGCATGGACATCTCTCTCGAGCAGGTCCGCGACCAGGTCACCGAAATCATCGGCGAAGGCCAGCAGGCCCCTTCCGGACACATTCCCTTCACACCGCGAGCAAAGAAGGTCCTCGAACTTTCGCTCCGCGAAGCCCTGCAGCTGGGCCACACCTACATCGGCACGGAACACATCCTGCTGGGCCTTATTCGCGAAGGCGAAGGCGTCGCCGCGCAGGTGCTCGTCAAGCTCGGCGCTGATCTGCCGCGTGTGCGTCAGGAAGTCATCAAGCTCATCTCCGGCTACCAGGGCAAGGAGCCCGCAACCGCCGGAGCCGGCGGCCGCGAAGAGGGCCAGCCGTCCGGTTCGCTGGTGCTCGACCAGTTCGGCCGCAACCTCACGCAGGCGGCCCGCGAAGGCAGCCTCGACCCCGTCATCGGCCGCCGCGAACAGCAGAACCGCGTCATGCAGGTGCTGTCCCGCCGCACCAAGAACAACCCGGTGCTCATCGGCGAACCCGGTGTGGGCAAGACCGCCGTTGTGGAAGGCCTCGCCCAGGCGATCGTCGCCGGCGATGTCCCCGAACCGCTGCAGGACAAGCAGCTGTACACGCTTGATCTCGGTTCGCTGGTTGCCGGTTCGCGCTACCGCGGTGACTTCGAAGAGCGCCTGAAGAAAGTGCTCAAGGAGATCCGCACCCGCGGCGACATCATCCTGTTCATCGACGAAATCCACACGCTCGTCGGTGCCGGTGCAGCTGAAGGCGCAATTGACGCAGCCTCGATCCTCAAGCCGATGCTTGCTCGCGGCGAACTGCAGACGATCGGTGCGACAACGCTGGACGAGTACCGCAAGAACATCGAAAAGGACGCCGCGCTCGAACGTCGCTTCCAGCCCATCCAGGTGCCCGAACCCACACTGTCGGACGCCATCAAGATCATGAAGGGCCTGCGCGACAAGTACGAAAACCACCACAAGGTGACCATCATCGACGGTGCGCTGGCAGCTGCTGTGAACCTTTCGGACCGCTACATCAACGACAGGTTCCTGCCGGACAAGGCAATCGACCTGATCGACGAAGCCGGCGCGAAGCTGCGCATCACCCGCATGTCGCAGCCGTCCGAGCTCAAGGAGCTCGACGACAAGATTGCCGACGCCAAGAAGCGCAAAGAAGCTGCCATCAGCAAGCAGGACTTCGAAACCGCCGCCAATGCCCGTCAGGAGGAAATGGACCTGACGGAACAGCGCGACAGCGCTGAAAAGGACTGGAAGAAGAAAAACCAGGGCGCCGGAGCAATCGTCGACGAAGAGCTCATTGCGGAAGTCCTGGCTCAGTCCACCGGAATTCCGGTCTTCAAGCTCACGGAGGAAGAGTCCTCGCGTCTGCTGCGCATGGAAGACGAACTGCACAAGCGGATCATCGGCCAGCAGGAAGCCGTCAAGTCGATCTCGCGTGCTATTCGCCGTACCCGTGCTGGCCTGAAGGACCCCCGTCGTCCCTCTGGTTCGTTCATCTTCGCCGGTCCCACCGGTGTCGGCAAGACCGAACTGGCCAAGGCTCTGGCCGAATTCCTGTTCGGCGATGAATCAGCGCTCATCACGCTGGACATGTCGGAGTTCTCCGAGAAGCACACGGTGTCGCGCCTGTTCGGTTCGCCTCCCGGCTACGTCGGCTACGACGAAGGCGGTCAGCTGACCGAAAAGGTCCGCCGCAACCCGTTCTCGGTTGTGCTGTTCGACGAAGTCGAAAAGGCTCACGCCGACATCTTCAATTCGCTCCTGCAGATTCTGGAAGACGGCCGTCTGACAGACTCGCAGGGCCGCGAAATCGACTTCAAGAACACGATCATCATCATGACCACCAACCTGGGAACCCGCGAAATCAACCGCGGCACCCCCATGGGCTTCCAGGTGGAAGGTGACTCGGACGCATCGTACGACCGCATGAAGCAGCGCGTATCTGAAGAGCTCAAGCAGCACTTCCGCCCCGAGTTCCTCAACCGCGTTGACGACACCATCGTGTTCCCGCAGCTGAACAAGGAAGACATCATCAAGATCGTCGACCTGTTCATCAACCGCCTCAGTGACCGCCTGGCCGACCAGTCCATGACGATCGAAGTGTCGCAGGACGCCCGTCAGGTGCTGGCAGACCGCGGCTTCGACCCGGTGCTCGGTGCGCGCCCGCTGCGCCGCACCATCGCCCGCGAAATCGAAGACCCGCTGTCCGAACGGATTCTGTTCAACGAAATCCGCCCCGGACAGACCATCTACGTCGATGTCGAAGGCGAAGGAGCAGACGCCGAATTCACGTTCAAGGGCGTCAGCGAAAACCGCGTACCCGTCAAGGTCGGTGCTGACGACGAAGACGAAACCGGTGCTATTGCCGAAGCCGGTCCGGCCAACGCCGCCGCTTCGCACAGCGCAGGCGACAACTCGGACGGGGGAGCCGCCCGCGAAGCCGGAGCAGAAACCTCCACCGACAGCTGATCGCCTCAGCTGAAATCCAGAAGGGCCCGCGAACGGAACACCGTTCGCGGGCCCTTCTACACTGAGAGCATGTCCGCCAACGCACCCGCAGATCCCATTGCCCAGCAGCTGTCAGCCGCCTATTCGCCCATTCGGCTTGAAAGCGGCCTGTTTCTGCGCCGGGCTCGCACTACTGACGCCGCGAAGATCAACGCACTGACCCAGCCGCTGGTCGATGAGCGCGTCCTGGTGGCAAAGGACATGGTCAGCTACTTCGAAGCGCTGCAGCAGTTCCGGGTGATTGTCGACATTGCCGAAGACGGCACGGAAACCCTCGCAGGCTGTGCTGCCCTGCACGTGTTCTGGGACGAAATCGCAGAGGTCCGCACGGTTGCAACCAGTCCGGACTACCGCCGTAGGGGAGTAGGCCGCACACTCATCACGACACTGCTGGAAGAAGCCCGCATCATGGGCATCAAAAAGGTCTTCTGCCTGACATTCGAAACCGAGTTCTTCACCAGCCTCGGCTTTGAGCAGATTTCGGGCATCCCCGTGTCTCCGACCGTGTTTCAGGAGCTCCTGCACTCAACTGACGAAGGAACCGCCGAGTTCCTCGACCTGGCCCGCGTCAAACCCAACACACTGGGCAATAAGCGCATGATCATTGATCTGACGGAGACTGCGCCTGCGGAAGCGTAAGAACGCTGCAGCGCTCTCCTGACTGCTCTGCCGTCTGACGGCACAGCAGCCCATCGGCCTCAAGGTCATCTACGAGGCGCGCAATCCTTTCACCGTCAGCCAGCCGACGGACCTTCGCTATGCCGTCCTGCACTTTCTCCGGCAGCAGGGCGGCCGCATCCACATCGAAATCCGCGGTGTCCGCAACAAGCAGATCCGCTCGCACCGGTGTGCCGTGGGAGGTGCGCAGCAGACCCATGATCGCCCCGCGCAGCTGACGATCCGTGCCATGCCAAGCCTGCGTTTTCGGTTTGCGTTCGGGGCTTGCGGGTTTGCCCGCAGCAACCCACGCGCACTGAGCCAGCAGCGGACACTCGTCACACCGCGGATTGCGGGAGGTGCACACCAAAGCGCCGAGCTCCATGGTCCCCGCGTTCCAGCGGACCGAACGCTGCGGTGATTCCGGCAGCAGTTCGCGGGCCCACGCTGTTTCGGCTTTTGTCGCGTTGCCGGGGTGTTCGTGGCCGTCGACTGCGCGGGCAAGAACCCTGCGGATGTTGACGTCCAGAATCGCTGTGCGCGCACCGAAGGCGAATCCCGCAACGGCAGCCGCCGTGTACGCCCCGATCCCGGGCAGGCCCAGGAGCACCTCCTCATCGTGCGGCACGTTCCCGCCGTGATCAGTGACGATTGCCTGAGCGCACTCCTGCAGCCGCAGAGCACGCCTTGGGTAGCCGAGCGTGTCCCAGGCGACCAGCACATCCGCGGTCGAGGCGGATGCCAGATCCGCTGGGGTGGGCCACTTCCGCATCCACTCGGTCCAACGGGGTGCCACTCGGGACATGGGGGTCTGCTGGGACATCACCTCGGACACCAGAACACCCCAGACGGAGGTGCCCGGCTTCCGCCAGGGCAGGGGGCGTTCGTGCTGGGCGAACCAGTCGATGACAGCGGTGTGCAGAGCCTCGAGATCGACCGGTCGGCGGTGTGTCCCACGGACGGAATCGGTGTGGCGACGTACGCTCAAAGGGATGACTCCTTCCAATGCTCCGAGGCCGGCAGCGCCTGTGCGCCGCCATCCTCCCGAAGTGTACCGACGCCGCCGAATGACGGTGCTGGGCTTGGCTGTGCTCATCCTCGCCCTGTTCATCGTCGGAATCGTTCTGCTCGTGCAGGCTCTGTCAGGTTCAGGCGAGCAGACCGCCAAACCTGCCGACCAGCAGGAAGCGGCTGCTGGGAAGGCCGAAGAG
Source organism: Brevibacterium sp. HMSC22B09 (assembly GCF_001806795.1). NCBI lineage: Bacteria > Bacillati > Actinomycetota > Actinomycetes > Micrococcales > Brevibacteriaceae > Brevibacterium > Brevibacterium sp. HMSC22B09. Next base: position 142,901 of record NZ_KV786013.1, read on the forward strand.
GAACAGCAGGAGCAGGCTCCCGGGCCCGAAGGCGATGAGGCCAGCGGCACGTGTCCTGTCGACCAGGTGACTCTCGCTGCGGGAATGGACAAAAAGGAGTACAAGCCCGGCGATAAAGCCACCATGACTCTCAACGTCAAGAACGAACACTCGGCCGCCTGCCAGATTGAGGTCGGTTCTGCTTCGCAGCAGTTCATCATCCAGCAGGATGACAAGACAGTGTGGGATTCAGCGTGGTGCTCCTCTGAAGGGCAGGACGAACAGCGTGTGTTCGCGCCGGGAACCGCGAAGAACACAACTCTGTCCTGGTCGCTGGTGCCCACAGACAAGAACTGCAACAAAACCGCCGACAGCTTTGAACCCGGCGAATACCAGTTGGTTGTGAAACTGGGTGAAGTCACAAGCCCACCGCACCCCTTCACCGTCATTGACGAGCCCGAAAAGGACAGCGACGAAGACGGCAAAGACGATAAAGCCGACAAAAAGGACGGCAAAGCCAGCAAGAAGGACAGCAAGGCCGACAGCAAAGACAGCTGATTCTGCTGTTGCCGCTGATGCTGTCAGCTGATCTGGAAGACACGTGACCGAAAGGCACGTGTCTTTCTGCTTCTGTGCTCGCGTCTGGCTAGGATGGTGACATGGCACACATCATTCCTCTGGACAATGGCGTCCCGAAAGCTGACGACGCCGCATTTCTCGCTCCCACGGCCACCCTTTCCGGTGACGTGATCATGGCTGAAGACTCCAGCGCCTTCTACGGGGTTTCAGTCCGCGGTGATACCGCGACGATTTCGGTAGGAGAGCGCACCAACCTGCAGGACAATGTGGTTCTGCACGCTGACGAAGACTATCCCTGCACTGTGGGCAATGACGTCACGGTCGGCCACAGTGCGGTGGTTCACGGCTGCACAATCGGTGATCGCACGCTCATCGGCATGTCCGCCACCATCATGAACGGGGCAGAGATCGGCAAGGACTGCCTGGTGGCTGCTGGTGCGCTGGTTCTGGAAGGCACCAAGGTTCCCGATGGGTCGCTTATTGCGGGTGCTCCCGCCAAGGTTCGCCGTGAACTGACCCAGGAAGAGCTCGACTTCCTGCCGCAGTCAGCCGCGCACTACGTGCAGACTGCCCACCGTCACGCGAAGGCGATCGACTGACAACACCGAAGCTGAAATGCCGACAGGCAGTGTTCACTCCTGCCGGCAGCATGCACAAAAGGCTCAGCGCAGCCGCACTCAGCTGTAGGCGATGTCGACGGCATCGCGCAGAGTGGTGCATTCGGCCACGCGCATGCCCTGGGGCACCGTGATGTCGGTGAGAGAGCCTTTTGCGACTATGGCGCGGCTGAAACCCAGGCGGGACGCTTCGATCAGTCTTTGCTGAATTCCGGGAACCCGCCGAATTTCACCGGATAGGCTGATTTCGCCCACTGCGACCAGCCTGTCTTTGGGCGGCTGGCCAGCGTATGCGCCTGCCAGGGCCAAACAGACCCCGAGGTCGACTGCGGGCTCAGACAGTTTGATGCCGCCGACGGTCGACACGTAGACGTCGTGGCGTCCGCTGATGCTCTGTTCTAAGCTGCGGCCGACAACAGCGATGTTCATAGCCACGCGGGAAGAATCGAGTCCGTTGACCACCCTCCGGGGTGAGCCGCCGCCCTCCTGGGGGTCGACGAGCGCTTGGATTTCGACGATCATCGCTCGCTTGCCCTCAAGTGCAACCGTCAGGCAGGTGCCCGGCGAGTTCGATGATCCGACGAACATCTGGGCCGGATCGACAACACTGCTGATGCCGGTTTCGTCCATGTCGAACAGGCCGACCTCGTCAGTTGTTCCGTAGCGGTTCTTCAGAGCGCGCAGAATTCGCATGCGCGAATGCCTGTCGCCTTCGAAGCTGCACACGACATCCACCAGGTGCTCTAAGAGCCGCGGTCCGGCAACATTGCCGTCCTTGGTTATATGGCCAACAAGGATGGTGGGCAGTCCGCGCACTTTGGCTTCGCGGATCAGGGACGCCGCGACTTCCCGAACCTGGGTGACGCCGCCGGGAACACCGGAGACTTCTGATGAACCAACCGTCTGCACGGAGTCGACGATCAGCAGGTCAGGGGAAACCGCTTCGATTTGGCCCAGCACCGTGGCCAGATCGGTTTCTGCTGCCAGCAGGAGGTGCTCCTGCACCGCACCGATTCGCTCAGCGCGACCGCGCACCTGCCCCTGCGATTCTTCGCCCGTGACGTAGAGGACCCGCTGCCCGGCCGCCGCGGCCTTGCCGGCAACATCGAGCAGCAGAGTGGACTTGCCGACGCCGGGTTCTCCGGCCAGCAGAACAACCCCGCCGGGAACAAAGCCGCCGCCGAGCACACGATCGAGCTCATCTACCTGCGTGGAGCGCGCACGGGCCGAGGCGGGGTCGATTTCAGTCATGGGCTTAGCAGCTGTCAGCGCTGTGGGCTTAGCCGCTTTCGTCTTGGCAGAGGCTCCCAGCTGGACGGCCTCTTCCAAAGTTCCCCATTCCCCGCACTTGGGGCAGCGGCCCAGCCATTTGGGGCTCCGGTAGCCGCAGTCCGTGCATTCGTAAGTCATATGCACAGCGTGCCATGAGGCACTCACACAGAGGGAATCAGACCGGCCTGACCTCCACCTCGACAGCGGCCGGAAGCCTGGTTGTTGTGCCGGGATGCGTCGCTTTGCAAAGACCCTGCGAAATCCGTGTGTGTAGTGTGGATATCTGACCAGTCACCAGTTGACAGCAGAGGAGAACGAAGGATGACCGCCGACAACTCGGCCGATCGCCCTGAGGCCCACATGGACTTGGAAGAGCGGCTCAGCGAATCTCAGAACGCAGCGCTGGTCGACCCGCTTGACCCCGAAGCGGGCGAAATCCGCCCCATTGACAACGAAGCTGCCGACCTGCGCATCGTGGGTCAGCTTCGCGCACAGGGCGTGAAAATCGGCCGCGGCTTCATTACTCCGCGAGTCTTCTGGCCCTCGCTCATCATCACGGCGGTCCTCACGGTCGCCGCGATCGCCCTGCCCGATGTCACCGGCACTGTTCTGACCACCGCGCAGGAATGGATCGTCAGTGCGCTCGGCTGGTGGTACATGCTCGTGGTGGCCATCTTCATCGTCTTCGCCCTGTACTTCGGGCTGAGCAAGTACGGCGGAATCAGATTGGGTCGAGACAACGAAGAACCCGAGTTCGGCTTGATCCCCTGGTTCTCCATGCTCTTCGCAGCGGGCATGGGTGTGGGCCTGGTGTTCTACGGTGTGGCGGAACCGCTGATCTACGCGACATCAGACCCGAAGCCCGGCTGGGAAGGCGGGCCCGAACAGCTGGCCAAACACGGCATGGCCCAAACCTTCATCCACTGGGGCCTGCACCCGTGGTCGATCTACGCCATCATCGGCCTGGCCCTGGCCTACGGCATTCACCGCCGCGGACGCCCCGTGTCGATCCGCTGGGCTCTTGAGCCGATCCTGGGCAAGCGCGTCCACGGCTGGCTGGGCGATGCCGTTGACGTCGTCGCTGTCATGGGAACCATCTTCGGCGTCGCCACGTCGCTGGGACTGGGCGTCCAGCAGATTGCTGCCGGTGTGCAGTCGATGGGGCTGATCAGCGAGGTGAGCGAAACGCTGCTGGTCGTGCTCATCGTGGTCATCACCCTCCTTGCTACGACATCCGTGGTCAGCGGCCTGGGCAAGGGCATTAAGTGGCTCTCGACCGGAAACCTGACCCTGGCCGGAGTCCTGCTGATTTCGATCATCATTCTGGGTCCGACCGTGTTCATCTTCCGCAACCTGGTGGAATCACTCGGCTTCTACCTGGCCGATTTCTTCAACATGACGATGGACACCGCCACCTACACCGGCGATGACGGGCAGACCTGGGCTTCCTCCTGGACCCTGTTCTACTGGGGCTGGTGGATTTCGTGGGCACCCTTCGTCGGCGTGTTCATTTCCCGCATTTCTCGCGGCCGCACAATTCGCGAATTCATCATGGGCGTCATCTTCGTGCCCACAGCGGTCGGCTTCCTGTGGTTCTCGGTGATGGGTTCGACCGGCATTCTGCGCCAGCTGACGGTCGGCGACCTGTGGGATAAGGCCTCCGGCGAAGGCGTTGTGGCCGAAAGCGCGCTCTTCCAGGTGCTGAACACGCTTCCGCTGGGCAGTGTGCTGTCGGTCATCGCGATCATTCTGGTGACGATCTTCTTCATCACCTCCTCAGACTCCGGTTCGCTGGTGGTGTGCATGCTGTGTTCGGGCGGTCACCCCAATCCGAAGCTGTGGACGCGTGTCCTGTGGGCGTTCCTTGAAGGTGCGATCGCCATCGCCCTGCTGCTGTCCGGCGGTCTCGAATCGATTCAGGCGGGTGCGCTCGCCACTGCTCTGCCGTTCAGCATCATTCTGCTGCTGATGTGCTTTGCGACTCTGCGTTCGCTCAAGCTCGACCAGAAGCTGGTCGAGCGTCAGCGTCTGCTTGGCCGCGCGCAGGCACTCACCGAGCACGTGCGCGAGGCTGTTGTCGACGACCTTTCCGAAGGCGGATTGGTGCCGGACGAGGACTGGTCTGACCGTATGCGCCGCGAATGGGAAGAGAGCCTGGACAACCGGATTGACTACCGCATTGAGCGTACGGCACCTGCTCTGCTGCCCATGCGCAAAAAGAATCCGCCGCAGTCGGAGGACTGACGACAGGAGCGGAAGTCATGAGAAAAGGCACGAGGGGCAGCTCCGCCTCGTGCCTTTTCCTCACCCGGGTCTTCTCTGAAGACCCCTGTTCTTTTGAGCTCAGCTGAGTACAGTTGGAACATGAGCCTGCTCGTTGATGACCTCATTGTTCTGCTCAGCAAACCTGAAGGCCCCGTGGCCGTTGGCAAAGATGTCGATGCGATGCTCGCCGGGGCGGTGTTCTCTGATCTCCTCGTGGCTGGTGCTGTGGCCGTGCCGGAACCGGACCAGAAGAAACCGCGGGTGGAAATCATAGACGGCGCGGCACCCGCGGATCCGTTTCTTACGGCTGCGCTTGCCCGATTGACGGAAGCGCAGGACAAAAGCACAAAGCCGCTGACCACGCAGAAGGCAATTGAAGCACTCACCAAGGACCTGCACGGTTCGCTCATGGAGCGGCTGCAGAGGCAGGGGACTGTGCGTTCAAAGCAGAAGAAGTTCCTGTTCATCCCAGCCGGCACCGCGTGGCGGTTGGCTGATGGGGTTACGGGTGATGAGCTGCGGCAGTCAATTGCACGTCAGCTGGACACCGGGCCCATTGCCACTGCACCGAAAGTCGATGAACACACGGGCGCACTTCTGGGGCTGCTGGCTGCAGGAAAGAAAGTGGACCACGCGATAGACGGCTCTGCCCCGAACCGCAAGGAGCTCATCAAACAGGCGCAGGAGGCCGCAGAAGCTTCGGCCGCGGACAGTGCGGTGCGCAAGGCCATCAAGAAAGCCGCAGACGAAGCCGCCATTGTGGCAGCCAGTGCCGCCATTGCAGCCTCGACCACCGTGGTCACCAGCTCCTGACTCCCGCTGTCACTGCTCCTTGGTGCGGGCGTGCTTGATGAGGGTGCGTTCGGCAAGGCTTTCACCGGCGCCGTCCTGCAGGTGGACAACCACGTCGAGGCCCAGTTCGTTGAGCTCTTCTACATCTTCGATGTACATGGCCACCGATGCGATCGTGGTGTCCTCAGTGTCAACGTGAGAAGCGCGGATTTCCTTCACGGCATCGACATTGGCGTGCTGTGCGGGCATGGCGAGCATGATCATGTCGATCTGGTGGGCGGCTTTGACGCGCGCCCAGAAGTCGATGTCGGTGGCGTCACCTTCCACCACGTTGCAGCCCTTCCCCTGAAGTTCGCGCACGCGCACGGGGTCGTGCTCGACGCCCAGAACCTGTTCATCGCCGAGAATCCCCGTCAGCTCCGCGTAGCAGGCCTGACCCACGCGCCCCATACCCAGGATGAGCGCCCGTGCCTGGCCCAGGTCGATGGGCCGGTCTTCAGGGTGGATGAGGTGGGGCGGACGCGTGGGCAGGCGCTGAGCCAGATGTGTTGCAGGGGAAACCGACTGCGGGTTGAGCACAGCGGACACGATGAAGCTCAGCGACACAGCCAAGACGAGTGAGAGCATCCAGCGGGTGTCCAGCCAACCGCTGTCGACTCCCATAGCGGCGATGATGAGCGAGAACTCCGAATAGTTCGCCAGAAGAAGCGCTGCCAGCACGGCTGTGCGGTTGCGCAGGCCCAAGTACCACAGGATTGCCCAGAACAGGATTGCCTGTATGGGGATGAGCAGCAGAAGCAGGAATGCATCGACCAGGTTCTGCATGGTGGGCAGGCCCATGAAGCCGACGTTGACGAAGAACGCAACGAGCATGAGCTCCTTGAACGTGAACAGAGCGTGTGACAGCTGTTCGGCACCGGGGGAGCGGGCCAGGACGAGGCCCATGATGAGAGCTCCCAAGCTGCCTGACAGGCCGAAGAACTCAAACAGCGCGTAACCGGGAATGAGGGCCATTGCGATGCCGAAGAGCGCGCCCAGTTCACCGTGGCCGAGCTTGTACCAGCGGCGGGTGGCGACCATGAGAAGCGGAATGACCACCACCAGGCTCAGCGACCACGCGCTGGGTGCTTCGCCGCGCAGAATGCTGATGAATATGACGGCGGCGATGTCCTGCATGATGAGGATGCCCACACAGATATTGCCGTAGAGGGACTGTTCGTCACCCCGGTCCTGCAGGATCTTGATGACAACGATCGTCGATGAGAAGGCCAGGACCACGCCGATGCGCACTGCGACCTGAAGGTCTGTGGGACCGAAAGCGCCGAGAATGTTCAAGGCTGTGATGAAAGCGGCGCTTATCGCGGTCATGATCACAATGTGAGCGCCGGCGGTGAACCACACGGCCTTGTCTGTGAGGGCTTTCAGGTCTAAGCGCAGGCCGATGGCGAAAAGCATGAGCGTGACGCCGATGTCGGCCAGGACCTCCATCGCCTGCATCTGCTCCACACCCTGCGCATTGAGGATGAACCCGGCCGCGAGGAAGCCGATGAGCGGAGGAAGCCGGACAGCCCAGGCGGCGAGGCCGCACAGAAACACCGTGGCTACATAGACGATAAGCAGATCCATGATTCACAGTTAACTACTTTTTGTCCCGGCATGTGCTCGGTCGGTGTCGTGTTGTGTTCCGTTTCAGAGTCAGCAGCGACCCAATAGGCCAGCCGTGAGCGCAGTTTCAAGGGCGCGAAAATCTAGGCGGCTGCTGTCATGTTTATGTAACCTGACTGTGACGCCAGGTACATTTTGTCCCGGTAATTTTGTCCAGTCATTCAGCAAACTTGACGGAGGAGAACATGGCTCAGCCGCCCTACGACCCATACGGCAGCAATCCGGAAAACGCAGAAGGCAACGCTGCTTTCGGGCAGGACAGCGGTTCGCCGTACGAACAGCCGCAGGAACCGGCCGCCCCGCCGGCACCGGAAGCTGCTCCAGCGAGCCAGCCGACTGATGCTGGACAGACGGCAGCCTACGACCCGTACAGCCAGCCGGCAGCGGACAACCAGGCTCAGGGCCAGCAGTCCGCCCACAGCCAGCCGGCTGACAACGGTGCATACAGCCAGCCCGGCGCCGGCTACCCGGGTCAGGACCAGCAGGCGGCTTACAGCCAGCCCGGCCAGCCCGGCACTCACCAGGCCGGATACGGCCAGCCCGGCCCAGGTGCCGGCGCACCCGGTGCTCCCTACGGCTATGACCCGGTGTCGGGCCTGCCCTACAGCGAAAAGTCCAAGCTGGTTGCCGGTCTGCTCGGCATCCTCTTGGGCGGTTTCGGTGTCGGCCGTTTCTACACCGGCCACATCGGCTTGGGTGTTGCGCAGCTGATCGTCACGTTCGTCACCTTGGGCCTCGGTTCGCTGTGGGGTCTGATCGACGGCATCATCATGCTGGCGGGCAACGCCAAGGACTCCAACGGCCTGCCGCTGCGCCCCAACTAATGCGCAGCTGATCGTCACGCCCGGCCAGCAGCTGGGTGCAGAAAAGGTGTGAGCCGCGAACACTGTGTTCGCGGCTCACACCTTTTGCATCTGCGGGGCTGTTTTAGGCGCCGACCGAGGTGCCCAGGAACGCACCCACGAGGTAGGTGTGCTGACCGGGACGGTGATCCAGTCAAAGAAGTCATCCGAACGTTCAGCGAACCCTTACAGAGTCGAGCCCAGGGCATGACGAGATGCGGTCTATTGTCTCCACGTCAGCGGCTACGACGGTGAACGGCGCATCCCAATGCGAATCGAGCATCCAGAATCTGTCATCGGCCCACATCAAGTTAGGCCACTCGATCCAACCATCAGCTGTACACAGCGACTCCATCAGCTCAAGACCCGTACCAGTGAACTGGCACATGAGGAACCGTTCACCGCCGACAGCCACAAGTCGTTGATCAGATGCGATGATCCGACCTTCCGCGTTGCGATGCATGCCGGTGTGCGGTGAGGACGGGGTAACAAGAACATCCGCGCTGAAGCCAAGGTGCACAGATGTCCGAACGGGGCACAGAATCTGCAGCAGGATCTTCGCTTGAGCATGATCCAGTTCCCCAGTAGTAGGTGAGAATCGATCCGATCCCGTTGAAAGTTCGATTGCGTCCGCGCCTCGAGACTTGTCAGCCTCTAGCCATTTGAGCGGTTGGCCGTTCTCGTCCTCAAAAGGATGGAGAATCGCCGCAGCTGACATGTTGCCGAAATCTGGTATTCGTGTGGTCAGGCTCAGTTCGAGCACATCGACCTGCAAAGGCTCTCGGCTCGTCAACCATGCCGCATCGTCATAGGTCATCTGAAGATCTCCGATCGGCAGTCACCCGCTGCGCAGAAGCCGTCGGCTACGGCAGAACGCCGCAGTGGGCCAGCGCCAGTTTCACGATGGCGTGCTGGCCGTGGGCCATGTCTTCGGCCACAGTGTCGGCCAGTGCCTGGGCGGGCGTGTACCAGTCGACTGACAGCGCGTCTTGGCTGGGCTGGCATTCGCCGGTGACGGGAACCGTGTAGCACAGCGCAATCGCGTGCTGCCGCGGATCGTAATAGCGGGACTCACCCTCGGTCGGGAAGTACTCCGCCACGTGGAACGGGGTGAGGGACTCTGGAAGGCGGGGGAGTGCCAGCGGGCCCAGATCGCTTTCGAGGTGCCGCTGAAGGGCCGCTCGCAGGGGCTCGTGATACTTGACGCGCCCACCCACGAGTTCGCGTCCCAGCCGGCCTTCCGACTGGCGCATGAGCAGGCCGATGCGTTCGACTTCGCCGGCCTGGCCCAGCAGCAGCGGCACGGCGTGCACGTAGGTGATCGGCAGGCGACGGCGAAGGTAGGCCAGTTCGTCTGCGGAGAACCAGTTGTCGTCGTAGTCCAGAGCGGTGCGCGTCATGGGGCCATCGTAGCGGCAGAAACCGCTCCGATGGGGTGGTTCAGTCGAGTGCGTCAAGTCCCAGGTCGAGGTTGACAACAGAGTGCGTGAGAGCGCCGACTGAAATGACGTCGACACCGGTGGCCGCGATGTCGGCAATCGTGTTCAGGTTGACGCCGCCGCTGGCTTCCACAACGGCGCGGCCGGCCACCTGCTCAACTCCCTTCCGCAGCTGATCGGGAGTGAAGTTGTCGAGCATGATGGTGCCGATCCCAGCTGCAACCACCGGTTCGATCTGTTCGTGCCGGTCGACTTCCACCTCGACGTGCACGGTGTGGCCCAGTTCGGCAATGCCAGCGCGCAGTGCCTCCGTGAGCGCGTCTCCTTCGCCCAGCAGCGACAGGTGGTTGTCTTTCAGCATTACGGCGTCAGACAGTCCGCGGCGATGATTGTGTCCACCACCGCAGCGCACGGCGTAGCGCTCCAGGAACCGCAAGCCCGGGGTGGTCTTGCGGGTGTCCGCAACCCGAACAGAGCCCTGCCCGCTCGAGCTGCGCGCAAAGCCGCGCTGCGCCTCGTCAGTGAACTTCTTGGTGACAGCGGCGATGGCGCACATGCGCTGCAGCAGGTTCAGCCCCAGGCGCTCGCCCAACAGCACCGCGCGTGCCGGCCCTGACATTCGGATCAGGTGGTCGCCGGTTGTGAACTCCTGCCCGTCGGCAACGAGCACCTCGACCTCGACCTCTGCGGTCCTGCTTTCTTCAGCAGCGGCCGCCATGACTTCGGCGAAGACTCCGCCATCGGCCATCACTCCGGGTTCGCGGGCGGACACAACACCAGTGAAGAGAGCAGATTCGGGAATGAAGGTCTGTGCCGTGATGTCGCCGGCCGGTGCGTCTTCGACAAAGGAGCGCTCAATGAGGTTTCGCAGTTCGAGGCGGCTGATGGCGGGAGTGCTTGTCATTTCGGCATCCTTTCGACGCTGGCTGGTTCCTGGGCCGCGGGAGGCTGTTTCGCTGAACACACGCAGACTACGGGATCCGCGCCGCGCATGGGGTCCGGCACGTCCGGAAACTGAGACCTGGATCAAAGTGTGTGGCCGGTTGCACAGTGCGTTGTCGGTCACGCTAGACTTATCTTGATATCAAGATACTTTCGGGGTGCGCACCCCCGCGCACCTTCGCGACCATGGTCGACCCAGAGGAGAACCCATGATCAACCACGAAGTACGCACGTACAAGAGCTCGGAAAAGCTGGCACACGAAGACCAGCTCGCCTACAAGATGGCCGAAGTTGCCGTCGACCCGGTTCCGGTCGACGCTGACGTTCAGGACATGGTCATCAACCGCGTCATCGACAACGCCGCCGTTGCCGCCGCATCGGTCCACCGCAAGGCCCCCACCTCGGCGCGCGAGCAGGCCATGCCGCACAAGCTGGCTCCCGGTGCCAACATCTTCGGTCTGGCCACCGACTACCGCGTGTCCCCCGAATGGGCAGCATGGGCAAACGGTGTTGCAGTCCGCGAACTCGACTTCCACGACACCTTCCTCGCGAAGGAGTACTCGCACCCCGGTGACAACATCCCGGCCGTCCTCGCAGTTGCCCAGCACAAGGGCATCGGCGGCAAGGACCTCATCAACGGCATCGCCACCGCATACGAAATGCAGGTCGACCTGGTCAAGGGCATCTGCCTGCACGAACACAAGATCGACCACGTGGCGCACCTCGGTGTCGCTTCGGCAGCCGGCATCGGCGCCATGCTCCACCTGGACAAGGAAGTCATCTTCCAGGCCATCGGCCAGGCACTCCACGTGACCACGGCAACCCGCCAGTCGCGCAAGGGCGAAATCTCGTCCTGGAAGGCGCACGCACCCGCATTCGCCGCCAAGATGGCAATCGAATCGGTTGACCGCGCAATGCGCGGCGAGGGCGCCCCGAACCCCATCTACGAAGGCGAAGACGGCTTCATCGCCTGGATCCTGTCCGGTCCGGAAGCCCGCTACACCGTCCCGCTGCCTGGCAAGGGCGAAAGCAAGCGCGCCATCATGGACACCTACACCAAGGAGCACTCCGCTGAATACCAGGCGCAGGCTCTCATCGACCTCGCCCGCAAGATGGGCAAGCAGATCGATGACTTCTCGAAGATCAAGAAGATCACGATCCACACCTCGCACCACACCCACTACGTGATCGGAACGGGTGCAAACGACCCGCAGAAGATGGACCCGAAGGCTTCGCGCGAAACCCTCGACCACTCGATCATGTACATCTTCGCCGTCGCCATGGAAGACCAGGGCTGGCACCACAACGACTCCTACGCACCGGAGCGTGCTGGACGTCCCGAAACGGTCGAACTGTGGCACAAGATCGAAACCCGCGAAGACCCCGAGTGGACCCGCCGCTACCACTCGACCGACCCGGACGAAATGGCTTTCGGCGGTCGCGTGGAAATCGAATTCGAAGACGGCTCGACCCTCGTCGACGAACTCGCTGTCGCAGACGCTCACCCCAACGGTGCACGTCCGTTCGAGCGCGCTGACTACATCAAGAAGTTCCACACGCTTGCCGACGGCATCGTGTCGGACTCCGAACAGAAGCGCTTCATCGACCTGGCCGAAAACCTCGCCGACCTCGACGGCAAGGCAATCGGCGAACTGTCGTTCGTCGTCGACGGCCTGGACAAGACCACCACATCGGGCATCTTCTGATCTCTGACTTCAGTCACTGATCAGAAGATGACGTGCGCCTGCCGCGTCCGCGCGGACGCGGC
>NZ_KV786014.1:0-1598 GCF_001806795.1 Brevibacterium sp. HMSC22B09
GGTGGTGGGACCTGAGGGTTTTGTAGGTAAGCGTGTTAACAGGTGTGACGCAGGAAGGTAGCCGGGCCGTGCGATGGTTGTCGCGGTCTAAGGTTGTAGGCCGTGTGGTTGGCAAATCCGCCACACATGATGGCTGAGAGCTGATGGGCGCCCCACACGTGGTGGGGTGATCCGGTGATCCTCTGCTGCCAAGAAAAGCATCGACGTGAGGTTCAAACTGCCCGTACCCTAAACCGACTCAGGTGGTCAGGTAGAGAATACCAAGGCGATCGAGATAATCGTGGTTAAGGAACTCGGCAAAATGCCCCCGTAACTTTGGAAGAAGGGGGACCACCCCGGTGAACAACCCTTGCGGTTGGATGTGCTGGTGGTGGTCGCAGAGGCCAGAGAGAAGCGACTGTTTACTAAAAACACAGGTCCGTGCGAAGACGTAAGTCGATGTATACGGACTGACGCCTGCCCGGTGCTGGAAGGTTAAGAGGATCTGTTAGAACCTTGGTTCGAAGCGGAGAATTTAAGCCCCAGTAAACGGCGGTGGTAACTATAACCATCCTAAGGTAGCGAAATTCCTTGTCGGGTAAGTTCCGACCTGCACGAATGGCGTAACGACTTCTCTGCTGTCTCAACCGCGAACTCGGCGAAATTGCATTACGAGTAAAGATGCTCGTTACGCGCAGCAGGACGGAAAGACCCCGAGACCTTCACTATAGTTTGGTATTGGTGTTCGGTGTGGCTTGTGTAGGATAGGTGGGAGACTATGAGGCATGCACGCCAGTGTGTGTGGAGTCATTGGTGAAATACCACTCTGGCCATAGTGGATTCCTGAACTTCGGACCCTGATCGGGTCCAGGGACAGTGCCTGATGGGTAGTTTAACTGGGGCGGTTGCCTCCCAAAGAGTAACGGAGGCGCCCAAAGGTTCCCTCAGCCTGGTTGGCAATCAGGTGGTGAGTGTAAGTGCACAAGGGAGCTTGACTGTGAGACGGACGTGTCGAGCAGGAGCGAAAGCTGGGACTAGTGACCCGGCCATGGCTTGTGGAAGCGTGGTCGCTCAACGGATAAAAGGTACCTCGGGGATAACAGGCTGATCTTGCCCAAGAGTCCATATCGACGGCATGGTTTGGCACCTCGATGTCGGCTCGTCGCATCCTGGGGCTGGAGTCGGTCCCAAGGGTTGGGCTGTTCGCCCATTAAAGCGGTACGCGAGCTGGGTTTAGAACGTCGTGAGACAGTTCGGTCCCTATCCGCTGCGTGCGTAGGAAATCTGAGAAGGGCTGTCCTTAGTACGAGAGGACCGGGACGGACGAACCTCTGGTGTGCCAGTTGTACCGCCAGGTGCATGGCTGGTTGGCTACGTTCGGGAAGGATAACCGCTGAAAGCATCTAAGCGGGAAGCCTGCTTCAAGATGAGATTTCCCCTGAGGTGTCCAGTAGACGACTGGGTTGATAGGCCAGATGTGGAAGCACAGCAATGTGCGCAGCTGACTGGTACTAATACACCAATCACTCACCCAACAACCCACACACACTTTTGGTGGGGTGCCAAGGCGAGTAACACAACAAACACCAACAAACAATCACTGTTTGTTCGCGTCCACA
>NZ_KV786015.1:0-13364 GCF_001806795.1 Brevibacterium sp. HMSC22B09
GCGTCACGCACTCTGAAACCGGAAGAGCCCATTTGGTCGGGCTTCGGCGCTGACACCGCGGTGCCCATTGAAAACTTCCTTGACGGGAACTTCGCTTTGGAGCTCGTCGGCTTCAACGGTCCGGGCGAAATGAACATGTTCAACTATTCGACGTTCGGCAACCTGCCCGTGACGCGCCTGTTCTCGTCACATGACAAGGTTTCGCGGACCGTGTGGCTGGATCCGGGCACGCACACGCACAACATCACAACGTTCACAAAGCCAGGCCGCTATGAGGTCACTTTCGATGCGAGCGCTCGCACGACTGATGGTGCTTTCACTGCTTCGAAGCCCACAACCCTGGTGTGGCGTGTGGGCGGCACGAACCCGGCTGATGAAAAGCTTGGTGATGTCAGGACCGCCTACAACAATGCCGGAAACGTTAGCGGCACCTCGTCCCCGAACTTCACAATCGCCCCGCACACCGGCAGTGAAAAAGACGGCGACAAGAACCTGACCGATCTGACTTTTGATGCCGGCACTGAAGCCGCCGAGGGCACGGTCGTGTTCTACATCGACGGCTATCACCTTGCTGAGGTCCCGGTGAAGAACGGCAAGGCGACGTGGAGTGAAATGATCGGCTCCACCTCGTCAACCTTCCAGGCAGTGTTCGTGCCGACCAAGGGTGCGGCACGCTGGGTCAGTGCGCCGCTTACCTCGAGTACCGGGCAGAAGCCCGTGTCCACGAATCAGCCGGGGGAGTTTCCGCAGGAAACCCCCGCAGCATCTGCCGGCGGCTTCTCAAATGGCGAGGTGAAGCTCGGCTCCCGTGATGTCTCTGTCAGTGCCCGTGGGCAAAGCGACGACAACAGGGCCACGATTCAAACGAAACCCACCGATGATTCGCTCATCTACAACGTCACGGGTGGTTTCTATGAAGAGGGCTATGACGAACCCACGTGCTCTGTTGATGGTGTCAGCGGTCCGGGGCGGAGAAACCTCGAGGTGGACCGTGAGTACTGCAAGGGCGACGAATACACGCTGAAGCTGACGCTGGAACCGCAGCCGCGTGCAGCGATCGGCAATACGGACACAGTTGATCTGGGCAAGGTCAGCAGTGCCGGTAAGACCGTGGAGACTCGCTTTTCTGAAATCGGTGCGGGTGCGACTCCGCCACCGGGTAACGGCGGTGAAGAGCCTGGTCCGGGAGACGGCGGCACCGAGCCGAACCCGGGGGAGGGGACTGAGAAGCCGGATCCGGATGACGGCAATGACGGTTCCGACGGGGACCTCCTGAGCACGCCTGTCACGATTAGCCGTGGGCACGTGGACCTACGCGCCATGGATCACAAGGGCGAATTCTCTGTGGCACTTGGTGATGATTCGCGTCAGCATGCCACGGAGTCGGTGACTCGCACGATTGACTCAACGACGCTGGCCGTCACGAAGCTTGCGAAGGTCAAGCGTGAAGGCAATGTGCTTGCCGATCCGAGCTACGACGTGCTTGGGCCCAAGGGCTCTGAGCTGTATGTTCTGCCGCAGGCTCAGCAGCCGGGCCGGGTGTGGCCGGGCTTTTCGAGCGAAACACTTGACCGCGCGAAGTACCCCGAGGGTGCGACGATGACGCTCACGCCGGTCAGTGCGCCTGAGGGCGGCAAGTGGTTTGCCTACACGGAGAATCTGGGTGCGATCCAGAAGATGTACGCCTCGAGCGACAAGGCTGCCGACATTCCTCTGCCGCCTGGCACGCACATGCACACCGCCTGGGCATTCACGAAGCCCGGAACGTACACGATCGACGTGACCGCGCGGGCTAAGCAGGCCAGCGGTGGTGAACGCAGCGCCGGTGGCGAAGTGCAGGCGAAGACTCAGCGCCTGACCTTCGAGGTAGTGCAGAAGTCAACCGGTGACGATGCCGAGGTGCCGGGTGACGGGCCGAGCGAGGTGCCTGGTGACGGTTCTGGCGAGGTGCCAGGTGATGGGGCCGGTCAGGAACCGAGCGTGCCCGAGGCTCCCGGCGGTGAGTCGGGTGATCAGGGCGGCGCGAACCCGGGTGAAGATGCCCCGGAGGCTCCGGGCGGCAACCCGGGTGAGCCGGGCGAGGAGCCCGGTGCGGAACCCGGTGCGGAACAGCCTGGTGCAGACCAGGGTGAAGATGCCAACGCTGACGCAACGGGCGCCTCGGGTGGTGACGTGAGTGGTGCAGCGAATAGTTCGGGCGGAACTGCTTCGGGTGGTGGCGGGACTCTGCCGCGCACCGGTGCGACGCTCTTGCCTCTTGGAATGGCAGCTGGTGTTCTCGTTGGTGGGGGTGCTGTGCTGGTGGCAGCTGGCCGCCGTCCAGTTCGGCCACACGAAAAGCGTAGAAACCGATAGGATTTTCCGTAAGCACCTGGCGACGCTGGAGGGGACACAGCGACTGCACCCGATATCGAGGTGGATTACGACTCTGCCGAATCGATCTTGGAAGTCATCGGCCGGTGCCTGCGGGTGGACAGGAAACTCAATCAGCGCAAGCCGTGGGACGGTTTTGTGGTTGTGTCCGGTTACGAGCCGGGGCACTCAGCTCACCAGGCATGGCGGTTTGTCGGTGAGGAAACGTGGATCACCACAGTGTCCGCGCTGAATCCGGCGTTCAACGAGGCGCTGATCGCGCGGCTTCGGGAACTGACTGCAGATCCCGAGCGTGGTGATTGGCAGACCTGGATTGCCCGATACGACCTTGCCAGCGACAGCTTCGACCACACGCTCCTATGGCCTGGGGAAGACGACGGCTACAACGTCCTTGCCTATGACACCCCGATGTCGGCAATTGAAAGGCTGAACCCGGCCCACCGGGCTGAATAACCGCAAAGCTAACCCGGTTAGGTATGTTCAGGTTCCGGTTTCTTGCTGAACCATCCGAAGAAATGAGCCATCTTCACGATGAAGACAACGAGGGCAGCCGCTAGCAGAACAAACGTCAGATAGTACGCCGTGCTCGATATGAGAGTGCTCTGATGAACGGGTGGATATCCATCTTGAAAACAGACTATCTGCGGTGGGGCAAATGATGTTTCGATCCATGCTGACGTTGAGTGCCGAATCTCGCCCGAACCGTTCACTGGACATTTTCCCACTCCCTCTATGGCGTTATCGGCTTGCCACGTCTCAGCAAGAAACGCGACCATCGATACTGCAAACGTGCAGACAGCACCGAGAATGAGCACCCTGGTGCGAACAAAGCGAGAAACCCATGTGGATGTTGTCTTTTTCATAGAAGTATCCCGCTCATATTTTAGGGCGTGATGGCTTTGGGCCGCTTGTCTTCGGACTCGTCGCGAAAGACTGAACCCGGCCGACCAAGCTGAGTAACCGCAAAAGCCAAATTCTCCGCGCGCTCTTCTCGCCCGGTTGAGGTCGCTCCCTGCACCCTACTGGTTCTTCAGTTCACCTCGGGGAGCGATCACAATGCGCGGGCTGTGCTGCGGTCGCAACCATGTGATGAGTGTGACCATTTGCTTCCCGCTCACGGATACGCACCCGGCGGTTGAACCTTTACCGTGCTTGTGAACGAAAATCGCGGAACCGCGACCCTTTTTCCTAGCAGAGTTGTAGTCCACCACGGCCACGTGACTGTACTGCGGGATCTTGGAGAACACCTCGGCGTCCTTAGCGCGGCAATTGCTGTTGGGCGCACTCATCCACGTGTTGTAGTGGCGCGAACCAGACCGTGAACACCACTGGTCGTTGCGGTCGGCGCGACGGTACTTGATCTTGGTGCCTTTCGGTTTTGCTTTGGTGCCGAAGGTGAAAGGGATGCGGTATTGCCCCATGGGTGTCTTGCCGTCGCCTTCGCGTTTAGCCTTCGCGGTCGCCAGTCCCTTGTACCCGAACCTGGCGCCCTTAAAGGTGTGTTTGCGGTGCCAGCGTTCGTCGTTGCGAAGCTCCCACAGTTCCACCGTGCCGGTTTTTGAGGAGCGTTTGGCAGTGTGTGCGATGACGATTTGCCGGCCGCCTTTGGGCTTGACTCCATGCGGGAGGCCAGTTCTGATTACGCCGGTGGTGATGGTTCCGCGTTGGAACTTCTGGCGAAGTTTTCCGTCGTTGCCGATCCGTGCGCTGCCGGTGGGGTAACCGTATTTGCCGCGTTCCCACTTGTGCTTCTTCCAGATTGAACGAACCGTACCCCAGGTGGGGTGCGCACCGGTTTTAGGTGACCAGTGGATGGAACCTTTTGTGAAGGTGCGGTAGCAGCCGCCTTGGGGGAGTCCGCACCGGATGTTGCCTTTTGCTTTGCCCAGTTTCTGTGCGTGTTTCTTTGCTGCCGCGTTGATTTGGCTGGTGGCTTGACGGGGCGGTGCCGCATGGGCTGGCGTGGCCACAACTGCGGGTGTGAAAAGCGCGAACATGGCGCACAGAGCTGCGACCAGCACAGCGAAACGACGGGAAAGCATGTCCATACGAAAATTGTACTGACCGCTCGCAGCGTCCGAGGCGGTGGGGCACGGGTGCTGATGTTGTGCCGGCTGCGCTTGCTGCGCGGTGTCGTTAGGTTGACTGTGGTTGCGCGCCGTTGTTGCGTTTGCGCTGCTTGCGCTTCTTGATGGCCAAGTTTATTCGCCGTTTAAGCGCCGAAGCGTTGAGTAGACAGCCTGATAAGTAGACTCCCAAGTATGGTTGCCACTCCCGTGAAGGAATTTCAGGACACTCTGTGGAAGGCCGCGGATAAGCTGCGCGGCTCTATGGATGCTTCTCAGTACAAGGACATCGTCCTGGGTCTTGTCTTCCTCAAATACGTCACTGATGCTTTTGACGCCCGCCGCCTAGAGCTCGAAGCCGAGCTGCAGGCAGAGGGGGCCTCCGCTGAGGAAATCGCGGAAGAGCTTGAAGACCGCGATGCCTACCTCGAAAAGAACGTTTTCTGGGTGGCCAAAACGGCGCGGTGGGATTACCTCAAGAGCCACTCCAAGGGAAAGACGGAAGAGGCCGGTGGCGAGTTCAAAGCTATCGGCAAGCTCATTGATGAAGCTGCCGAAGCTCTCATGGCCGATAACCCCTCCCTGGAAGGCACGCTGCCGCACAACTACAACAGCGACAGTGTGGATCAACGCCGTCTGGGTGAGCTCGTCGACCTTTTCAGCACCACTCGGTTTACTGCGGAGGGGCCGGAACGTGCGCGTGATCTGCTAGGTGAAGTGTACGAATACTTCCTTGCCCGATTCGCCTCTGCGGAGGGCAAGCGAGGTGGGGAGTTCTACACCCCACGTTCGGTGGTTCGCACTCTGGTGGAAATTCTGGAACCGACCGAGGGGCGCGTGTACGACCCCTGCTGTGGTTCGGGTGGCATGTTCGTCCAGGCGGAGAAGTTCCTGGACGCACACGACAAGGACCCGTCGGCGATTGCTGTTTACGGCCAGGAACTCAACGAACGCACGTGGCGCATGGCGCGAATGAACCTCGCTATTCACGCGCTCAGTGCCAAAGGTCTGGGGGAGCGGTGGGGTGATACCTTCGCCCGAGACATCCACCCCGGTATCGAGATGGACTACGTTCTGGCCAATCCGCCGTTCAACATCAAGGACTGGGCCCGCAACACCGACGACAGGCGGTGGATGTACGGTGTCCCGCCGGAAAAGAACGCGAACTTCGCGTGGATGCAGCACATCATCTCGAAGCTGAGCCCTCAGGGTGAGGCCGGTGTCGTCATGGCGAACGGCACCATGACGTCGAATGCGTCTGGTGAAGGTGAAATCCGCAAGAACATGGTCGAAGACGACATCATTTCGTGCGTGATCACACTGCCCGCCCAGCTTTTCCGCGGAACCGGCATACCGGTGTGTGTCTGGTTCTTTGCCAAGGACAAGAATGCCGAGTCTAAGGGATCGATTGATCGCCGGGGCGAGGTCCTGCTGATCGATGCGCGCGACCTCGGCTACATGGTGGACCGCACTGAACGCAGCTTCACAGACGAAGACATCCAGAAAATCGCGAACACCTTCCGTACGTGGCGCGGTCGTGAATCTGCTGAAGGCGAATACGAAGACATCGCGGGCTTCTGCAAATCGGTGTCGATTGAAGATATTCGCGACGCCGGTTACGCACTTACTCCGGGCCGTTATGTCGGCTTTGCCGAGGTGGAAGAAGACGACGAGCCGATCGACCAGAAAATCACCCGCCTCACCGCGGAGCTCACCGAAGCCCTCGACGAGTCTGCTCGCCTCGACGCTGTTGTCCGCGAACAGTTGGGGAGGTTGGGGTGATGGGATGGACTGAAACGACTCTGGGCAACTTGATTACGTTTCAAAGAGGCTTTGATTTGCCTGCAAAGAATCGCATTCCCGGAGATGTTCCGGTTCTGGCTGCGGGCGAGAAGACTTTCAGCCACAACGAGGCTAAGGTGGCCGGACCTGGTTTCGTCATCGGTCGAAGCACGAACCTTGGCGTTCCTAGATGGAGCGATACGGATTTCTGGCCCTTGAATACAACGCTTTTTGCAAAGGATTTTAAGGGTAACAATCCCCGATGGCTTTTCTATTTGTTCAAGACGCTTGATCTAAGCGGCTTTGACTCTGGTACTGCTCAGGGGTCTTTGAATCGAAACTATATAAGTGCATTCAAAGTAAGCGCCCCGGATAGAGACCGGCAGGATCGGATTGTCGATGTTCTCGGTTCCCTCGATGACAAGATCGCAGCGAACATTGAAGCAGTCCGTACGATCGACTGCCTCCGAAACACACTCTGGCACCGAAATCTCGAAGATGGCACCACGGCAGCGCCCCTGTCATCGCTAGCCTCCTTCGTTAACGGCGGTGCTTTTACGAAAGAAGCGACGGGCACCGGCAGGGTTGTTGTGCGCATCGCAGAGATGAACAGCGGAATCGGAAACAACACTGTACGTAACGAGTTGAACGTACCTGAAACACAAGTTGTTAGACCCGGCGAGTTGCTCTTCTCATGGTCTGGAACGCTCATGACAAAGCGATGGCCATACGATGAAGCGATAGTCAATCAGCACATTTTCAAGGTCATCCCGGACCATGGATTTCCGCTCGCTTTTCTCGATAGCGCGATCGAGCAACAGCTCCATTTTTTCAGGATGATCGCAGCAGGGAAAGCCACGACCATGGGACACATTAAGAGATCTGACCTGGACGCTAAGGTCCAGATCCCGGTCCAGTTCCGCCAAGAAGATCTGCGTCTTGCGGAATCCCTGTGGGCCAACGCAAGCGCCCTGGAAAAGGAAAACGTAACTCTTGCAAACACCCGCGATGAGCTGCTTCCGCTGCTGATGAATGGGAAGATCTCTGTAAGGGAAGCGAAACAGGAAGCCACCTCGGCGGGTGCAGATATTCCGAGTGAGGAAATCGGGGCATAAACCATGGTGTACACCGAAGCGATGTTCGAAGGCGATGCGCTTGAACTGTTGGGTGAGCTCGACTGGAAACCAGTCAGCGGCAAAAAGCTCGCCCCCGGCAGCGGTGAGCGCGAAAACTGGCGAGACATAGTGCTTCGGGGCAGGCTCCTCAACGCCCTGCGCAACCTCAACCCCGGAGTGCCCGACGAATACCTGCGACAGGCAATATCCGAAGTCATCACACCGCAGTCACAAAGCGCGATCGCTGAGAATCATCGCCTGCACGAAATCCTCGTCGAAGGCTACCGCGGCATCGAATACTACGACGCTGACGGCAAACACCAGAACCCCACCATCACGTTCTTTTCGCGCAACCCGTCTAAAAACGACTACATTGCTGCAAATCAGATCACCATCCGCAACCTCGACAGTGAACGTCGTTTCGACGTGGTGCTCTACGTCAACGGAATGCCGCTGGCGATCATCGAACTCAAACAATCCGGATCCACAGCGACCGTCGAAAACGCCTACAACCAGCTGCGCACCTATGTAGACGAATTTCCAATGGCTTTCCGGTTCGCCAATATTGTGGTGGCCTCCGACGGAATTGATGCGATCTACGGAAGCCCCTTTACACCTCGTGAGCACATGAGCCGGTGGCGAGTTGACGACGATGGCGAACCCTACGAACAGCGGGCACTCGTGGTGGTCGACGGCGAAACGATGACAGAGTTCGACATGCTCATGTGGGGCCTGTTCAACGTGGAGCGCTTCGGCCAGATCTTCATCGACTTCACCGCATTCGACGAAACCGACGGTCAGCTGCGCATGCGCGTGGCAAAACCACACCAGTACTTCGCAGTCACAAAAGCCGCCGGAAGGACAATCCAAGCGGCCCGCAGCGACAAAAAAGCCGGCGTTGTGTGGCACACCACCGGGTCCGGCAAATCCATGGAAATGGAAATGTACACCGCGAAGATCATGCGCGACCCACGGCTGGACTCACCCACCGTGGTCGTGCTGAACGACCGCAGCGAACTGGACAAGCAGCTCTTTGAGACATTCTCAGCATCGACCCTTCTGCCCGAAGACCCTGTCCACATCTCCAGCAGGGAAGACCTGCGCGAACAGCTGAGCCAACGCCAATCGGGCGGCATCTACTTCGCCACCCTGCAGAAATTCGGCCTACAGGGAGCGAAAGAAGACCGCGAACAAAAACACCCCGTGCTGTCAGAGCGGCACAACATCATCGTCATCTCAGACGAAGCGCACCGTTCCCACTACGGCTTCGGCGACACAAATGCTGAAGGCTACGCCCACCACCTGCGCATCGCACTGCCGAACGCAACCATGATTGCGTTCACCGGCACCCCCATCGACGAATGGGACCGCAACACCCGCGAAGTCTTCGGCGGCGAAATCGACGTCTACGACATGAACCGCGCAGTCGCCGACGGTGCCGTGGTCCCCGTGTACTTCGAACCGCGCCTGATCCCGCTGGAGCGAATTCAAGGGATTACGGATAAGGACATCGACGATGCCGCCGCGGACATCCTGGAAGGCATCGAAGACGAAGACCGCGAGAAAGCGCAGCAATCCGTTGCGGTGCTGAACACCATCTACGGCTCTGACCAAAGGCTTGACACCCTTGCCCAGGACTTTGTGCGGCACTGGGAAGACCGTCGCGAAAATATGCGTCAGTTTATAGGTGCGCCCGGAAAGGCGATGATCGTGGTACAGACCCGCGACATCGCAGCGAATCTGTACGAAAGAATCGTCCAACTGCGACCCGAATGGCATAGTGATGATGACCTGACGGGCAAGATCAAAGTCATCTACTCCGGCGCGGCATCCGACCCTGCGCACCTGCAGAAGCACGTCCGCAATCAGGCGCGCATGGATGCGGTCAAAGACCGTATGAAAGACGCTGATGACGAACTTGAAATCGCCATTGTGCAGGGCATGATGCTCACCGGGTTCGATGCCCCGCCGCTGCACACGCTGTACCTGGACCGGCCGCTGAAAAGCGCGTTGCTCATGCAGACACTCGCCCGCGTTAACCGCAAGTTCCGGCAGAAGGAAAGCGGACTGCTAGTTGCGTACGCGCCGCTCATTGACAACCTGCAAGAGGCGATTGCCGAGTTCACCAAGAGCTCGACCGCGGAAGACGAAAAGGTCATCGGGCAGAACATCGAAGATGCAGTGAAAATCGTTCGCGGTTTCCTTGGGAAGCTCAATGCGATTGCCGGTGAGGACTGGCACGAACTTGAAGCTGCGGGACACCAGCGAAAGGCACGCCTGCACGTGCTGGCAAAGCTGCGTGACCCACTGACAGCGGACGAGAAAGGTCGCTACCCGAAGGCGAAGAAGTTCAACGAGTACGCGGGCAAGCTGGCCAGAGCGTGGGCGTTGGCTTCGGGGAGTTCTGATGCCGCTCAGTACCGCAACGACGTGCGGTTCTACTCCGATGTGCGCAACCAGCTGGTGAAGATGGACGCGGCGGACAGTCGGGCCAATGGCGAGCCTTTGAGTGACGAGGTCCTCACGCTGCTCAGCCAGCTGGTCGTCGAATCCAGTGCATCGTCACAGGTCATTGACGTGTACAGCGAAATCGATCGCGAACTGCCCAACCTGCAGGACCTGAACATAGAAGCGCTCAAACTGAAGGCGAAAGACAAATCAGAAACAGCGCTGCTCATTGACGCTCTTCGGCGTGACCTTCTGCGGGAAGCGCGTACTGCGACCGGCAATAACAATGTTCGTGAAAAGCGATTCTCGGAGCGGATTCGCGACCTGATGAATCGCTACACCAACCAGCAGCTGACTTCAGCCGAGATCATTGCCGAACTTATCGAACTGTCAAAAGAGATCGTTGCGGAAAGCAAACGCGGTGAGTCCTTCAGCCCACCCCTGAGCAATGATGAACTGGCGTTCTATGACGTGATTGCCGATGGCACCTCGGAAGACCAGGTGCTGGAGGATGACGTGCTCGCCCAGATTGCCCGCGACCTAGTGGCAACCCTGCGCCGTGATGCGAAAACCGACTGGACCGTGCGCGATGACGTGAGGGCCAAGCTGCGTCGCTCAATCAAGACCCTGCTGCGCAAATACAACTATCCGATGGAACAGCGGGCCGAAGCAGTCGTTCACGTGTTGGAGCAGATGGAAGGCTTCGCACCCCGGTGGTCTGATGCCGCATAGTGGGTTACAGGGGTAGGTGTTGTGCCTCTAGCGAGTAATACCAAAATTGAAACGCCTGGGGTAAGCTTGCCCCGTCTATCCTTTTCCGTTTCAGGAGACCACATGAAGCTGAAGTCACTGTTTGTCAGCAGTGTTATTGCAGTCGTTGCAGCCCTGATAGCTCCAACGACAATGGTTGCCAACGCAACCGAAGGAACCCCCCCCCTTTGACTACTCAGGAATGGACCTGGGAGGGGGAACGCCCGCCTACGTTGATGTCGAACTGAACCAGGACGGTATCAAGGAGGAAGCGCTTGCCGCTATTAAGAAACGGCGGCAGGATGCGCTCGATACCAACGTGCCATGGCCGGATCGCAATGGCGACACAATGAAGGACTACCTCGCTAAGAAAGGTATCAGCGAGGAGGACTATCTTAATCCGCGCTGGTCGACAAGTCTCGAAATTATGGCCATCCAGCGTTATGCAGAAATTGAAACTACAGGTCTTCGGGCCCATAAGCGGCCGAACGGCGATCGTCCAACCTTCACGCGCGATAAAATCCGCAGTACCAGCGAAGTAATTGCGTGGGGTAGTGGCACGGTGGCAGGGGCTATTGCCCAGTGGTCCGCCGAAAAGAGCAATTATCTTAAAGGCTCGGGAGTCGCAGGGCATTACACCTACTTGATCAATCCGCATATGATCCAGTACGGCTTGGCTGGCAACGAGAAAACCTGGTTGGGGCAGGGCACCTGGCGCGAAAATGATCGCTTTGCCAAACTGCTCCCAACGGATCCAAAAACTGCAGAAACCGGACTTAAGGGCGCCTACACAATGCAGGTGAACCTTGGCGACAAAATGGTTGCGGAAGGCGCAAACATCAATGTCAAAGAAATTCCCGTAGGCGGTACTGCCACAGCGGTTGCCACTAACAAAAAGTACGAAGAGATAGACGAGCACGGCATACCGGTAATCAGCTTTCCCGATGACCGCTTCACTTTCCGTGGAAAGTGGACGAGTGACGATCCGAGCATCGTTGAAGTGAGCGAAGACGGCGCTCTTAAAGGTGTCAAAACAGGCGCCACCAAAATCCACCTGACAACTGAGAACGGTAAAGTTTTCGACTTCGACATAACCGTCACAGGAGCTCCAACCGAAGAGCCGACACCGGAGCCCACTGAGGAACCCACTGAGGAGCCGACTCAGGAACCCACTGAGGAGCCGACTCAGGAACCCACTGAGGAACCCACTGAGGAGCCGACCCAGGAACCGACTCAGGAACCTGGTGACGAGCCTGTAGAGGAACACCCTGGCGAACAGCCGGACAAGCCTGCCAAGCCTGGTGATGAACAGGCGGGTGCCTCGGCTGGCGCTGATGAGGAAGTCTCAGGCGGCGGTTCGAATGGTTCGAACGGCACCGCTTCGAGCGCTGGTAAGACTATGCCGCGTACGGGTGCTGCTGTTCTGCCGATTGGACTGGTTGCGGGCGCGTTCATCGCTGCCGGTGTTGCACTTCTTGTAGCTGCACGTCGACGCGCATGAGGCGCGTATCAGTACAGCTGAATAACTGAAAGCAGGCTCCGGGCGGATTCGCTCGGAGCCTGCTTCGCTGTCAAAGGAAGGCGCTGCAGCTCGAGGTCCAGAAGTCGAGTTGACATCCGGGGAAAAAGTCAGTGCGTTTCCTGCCTGCGACGTTGCGAAGAGGCTCGCCCTGCCCGCCTCATGCCATGATTACATCAACGCAACTGGTCACGGTGGACACTGGTGTCTGTCCAATGCCGATACAGACTTAACTGCAAGGGAGCGGTATGGAGTTTCTTGTCAAAGAGGTAAAAGACAAAGAACAGAAGGCGGCAATCTCACGGGAAGTGCTGAACGACCTTCCCGAATGGTTCGGCATGCCTGAAAGCACTGAAGAATACATCACCGATTCGCAGGACAAGCCACTCTTGGCATCCTTCCATCAGGGCGAGGTTGCTGGATTCCTGGTTCTCAACGCAACTAGCCCGGACTGCGCAGACATATTCGTGATGGGAGTCAAGAAGAAGTTCCATCGCAGCGGTGTAGCCACACAGCTAAACGACGAGTACGAAAAGCTGGCGAAAAGTTTGGGCTACTCATACTCGCAGGTCAAGACTGTTCAGTCGGGCCACTATGACGAGTACGACGTGACGAACAAGTTCTACAAAGCCGTGGGCTATAAAGAACTCGAAGTGTTCCCCACCCTGTGGGATGAATGGAACCCCTGTCAGGTGTTCATCAAATATCTAAGCGACTGACAGTAGTGGTATCGGAAGCCGCTTCCTGGGCTGCTTCCAGTCGTCGGGCAGTACGCGTTCCCTCATCACGCTTTCCATTCAAGTTGCAGCCTGAAGTCTGCTGTGAGGTGTCCCCAGGAGCTTCCCACTTAACTTCCCACTAGACATAACACTGTGGGAAGTTAAGTGGGAAGCTTGTGGGAAGCTGTTGTGGTCCCGTAGCGCCGGGTTTCTTCGGCACAGCGGCTACGTTTTGATGCGGTAGCGCTGCCGGGGGCTTCGCAGTGGCTCAGTACGTTCGACGACACCTTCGGCGATGAGTTCGTTTACGGCTTTTTGCACTGCGGTACGGCTTAGTCGTGTTTCTTGCACAAGTTCTGATGTGGAAGCAGCCGCCTGCCCTTTCAGTGTGGTGAGTACTTGATCAAAAGCGCTCGCGTAGCGTTCTTTTTCTGCCACTCTTCGCCGGTGGAAGATAATCGTGAAGCTGTCTAGCCGGTTGATGTACTCAGGCGGTGGCATGAGGGCATCGGCGAGCGAGCGTTGAATGACTGCGATGCCTGTGCCCCTGTTTTCGGCAACGACACCTGCTCCGCCGCCGTCGGTGGGCGTG
>NZ_KV786016.1:0-11307 GCF_001806795.1 Brevibacterium sp. HMSC22B09
TGGGCCGGGACGGCCGCCGCCGGGCTTGGGACCGGGCTTGCCGCCCTGGCCGCCGGAACGCTGGTCGGATTTCGGCATGCCCTGCTTGGGTGCGAAGGGGTTGTTGCCGGGGCGCGAACCGCCGGGGCGAGGTGCCGCCGGACGAGGTGCCGGGGATTCTTCGCTCTTTGCGGCAGGTTTGGGTGCCGGCTTCGGAGCGGCGGGTTTCTTGGCCGCGGGCTTGGGTGCCGGCTTGGGAGCCGCAGGCTTCGGCGCTGCCGGCGATGCCGTGGTCTTTGCGCCAGCAGCCTTCGATGCGGCCGGCTTTGCCGTTGTCGACTTAGCAGCGGTCGGCTTAGCAGCCGTCGACTTCGCGGCCGGCTTCTTAGCTGCGGGCTTAGCGGCTGTCGACTTGGCAGCGGTCGACTTGGCGGCGGGCTTCTTTGCCGCCGGCTTCTTGGCGGCCGATTCAGCTTCGGCTTCGGGCTTGTCTGCACCGTCGAAGGCCTCGCGGACCTTGCGCACGACGGGAGCTTCCAGGGTTGAGGAGGCCGAGGTTACGAACTCGCCCATTTCCTGGAGCTTCGCAAGCACTTCCTTGCTTGTCGTTCCCAGCTCTTTTGCGAGCTGGTGAACACGGGGCTTTGCCACATTTCTCCTGTCCGGGTTCTCTCCGAACAGGAGAGAACCTCATCGAGTCGGAACAGTGCTCATTTCACTGTCCACGTCCGTAAGTCTTGGGTGTCATTTCTGAGCACTCACTACTTGTTTTCCATCTTCTGCAACCACTTTCCGTGATCTTCGTATGCGCTTCGCGGGATCTTCTGCTTGAAGGCAGCTGCGAATGCGCTCTTCTTCACTGCCCGTTCCAGGCAGTCTGTCTGCGGATGAAGCCAAGCGCCCCTTCCGGGAAGCACTCGGCCCTCATCAACTGCAATCCGAATCGGCTCGGTCTGCAGCACCAGACGGATGAGGTCGGTCTGCGGTGCTCTTGCACGGCACCCGATGCACATGCGTTCGGGCACGCCAGTTGAAGAGACCACGCATGTCAGTCTACAGCACGGGCCTTACCTGCCCGCGGGGCCTAGGCTTCGACGATGTCGATCTTCCACCCTGTCAGCTTGGCGGCCAGGCGGGCGTTCTGACCTTCCTTGCCGATCGCAAGCGACAGAAGGTCGGGGCGCACATAGGCGCGTGCCATCTTCGAGGCGGAGTCAAGAACCTCAACGCGCTCGACTTCCGCCGGGCTTAGGGCATTGGCGATGAAGACAGTCGGGTCATCGCTGTAGTCGACGATGTCGATCTTTTCGGCCCCGAGTTCGTTCATGACGGCCCGCACGCGGGTGCCCATCTCGCCAATGCAGGCGCCCTTGGCGTTGAGCCCCGGTACGGTTGCCTGCACCGCGAGCTTGGTGCGGTGTCCGGCTTCGCGTGCAATTGAGACGATTTCCACGCTGCCGTCGGCAATCTGCGGGACTTCGTGGGCAAACAGCTTGCGCACGAGGTTCGGGTGGGTTCGCGAAACCGTGATCGACGGACCCTTGTTGCCGGGACGAACATCGGCGATGAACACGCGGATGCGCCTGCCGTGCGAATAGTCTTCACCGGGCACCTGTTCGTGCGGCGGCAGAAGAGCTTCGACTTCGCCCAGGTCCACCTGGATCATGGCTGCGTCACGGCCCTGCTGGATAATGCCGGAGACGATCTCGCCCTCTTTGTCGCGGAAAGATCCGAGCACGCCTTCGTCTTCAACTGCGCGCAGGCGCTGGTGAATGACATTGCGCGCCGTCATAGCCGCAATACGACCGAAGTCATCGGGCGTGTCGTCGAATTCCCCGATGGGGTTGTCGTCGGCGTCGAATTCCGTGGCCCAGATGGTGGCCTTACCGGTTTTCAGGTCAATCTCCGCACGAGAGTCCGGGTAGTGGCCCTCCATGTTGTGGTACGCGCTCAGCAGGGCCTGTTCAATCAGCCCCACCAGCGTCGTCATCGGAATTTCGCGCTCGCTTTCAATCAGCCTTAGTGCGCCAAGATCGATGTCCACTGCCCGCTCCTCTTCTGTCTTGTTATTCAGTTTTTCGGTTCAACCCTAGTTCATGTACGAAGCATGCCGCATCAGCGGAATTTGAGAACCACCTGGGCTTTTTCGATTCCATCAAAGGAAAACTCGACCGGTTCGCGGCCCGAACCCGGCTCCAGAACAATGCCGAGTCCGGTCACGCCGGTGAGCACACCGGTGGTCTTCTTGCCCTCGGTGGGCCTCACCTCGATCGTCCGACCGACGTTCCTGCGGAAGTGACGCGGTTCGGTCAGCGGGCGCAGCGCACCCGGGGAAGACACCTCGAGTTCGTACGGCTTGTCGTTGAACAGCGGAAGCGGATCGATCACCTCGGAGATGACGCGGGTGGCCTGCTCAATGAGGTCCGAAGACACAGCCTCGGTCGTGTCACCCGCAAGATCCACTGTGACCACCAGCCGCCGGTGCACACCCGCGGCGTGCATCTTCACGTCTTCCACCAGCAGACCCAGCTCTTCCAGCGGGCCGGCTGCGGCCTGGGCGATGTCATCTTCTGAATAAGCCATGCCCCTATTCTTGCCGCACGACCAGCACAAGAACAACGCACCCTGCTCACGTGAACACATCCGAGGTTTTGTTTCACACCCGCATACTCTTGACGAGTAGGATGAGCGAATGGCCTACTCCAGACCGAAGCACACCAGCAGACGCGCTTTCCTCCTGCTCAGCGCGACTGCGGCACTGTCCGGGTGCGGCCTGCGCTTCGGTTCGCCAGAAGACCGCATACAGGCCGAGGCCGAAGAATCCTCCCGCGGCCGGATAGCCGCGGTTCTGGCCTCCATCAACGACGATGACCACGAAGAAGAGCACTCGAGGCTCACTGCCGCAATCGGCCCGCCCTGGACATCAGACAATTCCGGATTCCCCGAGATTCCCCCGCAGAACACCTTTGTTTCTGCCATGTACTCCATCGTCGACCTGGTCCTGCGCGACATCCACACACTCGGCGGACCCCAGACAGCCATCATCGTCGACGTGGCGGTCGGCGCATCGAACCTCTTGCCGAACTGGAAACCAGCCCAGCAGCGCTTCGCCCAGCTTCCTGCCCAGGGCTACCCCGATTTCGCGGACCGCAAGCCGTACAGCCCAGGTGACGATGCCGACCCTCTGCACGAATTTGCGAAGGCGGCTTTCAAAGCCTCCTACGGATACACCAAGGTCGCCCTGGCAATGAAGCCCGATAGCCGGGAACGCAGGGCGGCCACCGCCAGGGTGGAAGCACTCGCCAACGCTGCGGCTGATGCCAACACACTGCTCAAACAGGGTCAACGCGAAGAAGCCGCGAACCGTCCAGCGTGGAACCTGCCGCACAACCCGTCTGACCCCGGGTCGGCAAAGAAGCTCGCCCAGCAGCTGGAAGACACGGTCGCCGCAGCCCTGTTCGGAGTGTTCGAGGACCCCGCCGCCGTGCCGCTGGCCGGCCGCGAACTCAAAGCGAGCGCTGATGCTCGCATCGGCTTCGGCGGCAGGCAGCTGCTGCGCTATGAAGGAGAAGCTCAGTGAAAGTACCTCCCGTGCTCCTCAATTCGGCAACGCAGACCCAGGGTGAGGAACGCGCACAGGCCTGGGCTGCTGCCCTTGACCACATCGTGTTCGAGCTGTTCGACCGGTGGAAGCTCACGGACGACCCCCAGCCGGGCTCCCCGTGGGCGGGCGCGGAAAGCCTCGTCATCCCGGTCCGCCTGCACGACGGCTTTCCCGCGGTGCTGCGCATAGCCGCCCCGAACACCGACAACCCCACGGTGCACGAACAGACCATCCGGGCGCTGCGCGCGTGGGGTGGGCACGGTGCTGTGCGGATCATAGAAGACGACCCGTCCATGCGTGCCACCCTGCAGGAACGACTGCGGACCGAAGTCAACCTGTCGACGGAGCCGCTTCACGCAGTTGCCCCTATTTGGGGACAGCTGGTGCAGGCGCTGCGCGTACCGGGCGGCAGCGGTTTCGTGCGCGTGCAGGACATCGCCGCCGCATGGCTGAAGCGCTTTGACGCCGATGTACGTCTGGTCGAAGATTTTCCGGCATTCACACAAACCGACCAGCAGGTGCTCTCGACTGCGCTGTCGTGGACGAAAGAACTGGCGGGTGCTGCCGACAGCTGGCTGCTGCACGCCGATCTGCACTACTACAACATCCTTGCCGGCAATCCGGACGCCAACGGCATCGCCACGTGGAAGGCCATCGACCCGCAGCCCCTGACGGGCCCCACCGAATACATGCTTGCGCCGCTCATGTGGAACCGACTGGGCGAAATCCCCGGAACGGATCCGGAAGGACAGGCGGACTGGCTGCGCGGCTTCGCCGCTGAGCTTTCCCGCTGCGCACAGATCAACCCCAGCGGGGCGATGGGCGCTTCTGTTGCTCGTGAGGTCCAGAACATGTTCTGGTACTTACGCGCCGCCGCCGATGGCAATCCCCGGCTGACAGAAGACGCGGAGCGCTCCCTGTGGGTTGCCCGTGCCCTCACCGGAGTCAGCGTGCAGGGTATTACCACCCAGCAGCTCAAACCACTCGGCTGACGCGCGGCTGCGCTGATACGGCAGAAAGCGCCGGTGCCCCAAGCCTTTCGCTTGGGGCACCGGCGTTTGCGTTCAGCCGGCAGTTCGACTGCCAGCATCTGGCGCTTACAGAAGTTCGATGGCGTCCTGCTTGGCGTACTGTTCGCGCAGGCGAGCAACGACGGCGTCAGCGGCTTCATCAACCGGCAGGTCGGTCGATTCGCCGGTGAAGCGATCGCGCAGTTCCACGACACCGTCGGCCAGGCCGCGACCGGCAACGAGGACGTTCGGCACACCCAGCAGCTCAGCATCGCCGAACTTCATGCCGGGTGAAACCTTCGGACGGTCATCCAGCAGAACTCGGAAGCCGGCCGCTTCAACAGCCGCGGCGAGCTTTTCGGCAGCTTCCAGCGGTTCGTCGCCCTTGCCGGTGGCCACAATGTGCACATCGGCGGGTGCCAGGTGCACCGGCCACAGCAGGCCCTTGTCGTCGGCGAACTCTTCGACCAGGCAGGCCAGGACACGGGTGACGCCGATGCCGTAGCTGCCCATCGTGACGACACGGGACTTGCCGTTTTCATCAAGCACGTTCAGGCCGAGAGCTTCTGCGTAGCGGGTGCCGAGTTTGAAGATCTGGCCGATCTCCACACCGCGGGCAAGCTGCAGCGGTCCGGAGCCGTCCGGAGCGGGGTCGCCCTCGCGGATTTCAGCAGCTTCGATGTAGCCGTCAGCCTTGAAGTCGCGGCCGGCGGTGAGGTTGAAGACGTGCTTGCGGTCTTCGTTGGCACCGGTGACCCACTGTGTGCCCTCTGAGACACGCGGGTCCAGGAAATAGCGGATACCAGTGGAGCTTTCGGCACCCAGAACAGGTGCGTCGAGCGAGTTTCCGGGGCCGATGTATCCGGGAACGAGGCCGGGGTGCTTCTTGAGGTCGTCTTCGGTTGCCGGTTCGAGGTCGACTTCACCGTCGCCGAGCAGACCGGTTCCCGCAGCGCGGTCGAGGTCGACAGCGCGATCGCCGGGCAGGCCGATGACGATGACTTCGCGTTCGCCGTCGGGGTGGATGAGGGCGCACACGACGTTCTTGAGCGTGTCTGCAGCCGTCCAGGGGCGGTCAGAGCGCGGAGAGACTTCGTTTGCGCTTTCAACGAGGGTTTCGATGGTGCGCGCGTCCGGTGTTTCGAGAACCTCCGCTTCCGGCAGACCGTCAAACGGCACCGGGTCGGCCAGCGGCGTGGTGACGGCTTCGACATTGGCGGTGTAGCCGCCGTCGGAGCGGACGTAGGTGTCTTCGCCGACTTCGCTCGGGTAGAGGAATTCGTGCGTACCGGAACCGCCCATCGCACCGGGGGTGGCCTCCACAACAACGTACGGCAGGCCCAGGCGGTTGAAGACGTTGATGTAGGCCCGCCGCATGGCTTCGTAGGAAGCGTCGAGGCTCGCATCATCCATGTCGAAGGAGTAGGCGTCCTTCATGATGAATTCGCGTCCGCGCAGCAGACCGGCCCGCGGCCTGGCCTCATCGCGGTACTTGGTCTGAATCTGGTACAGGCTCAACGGGAGGTCCTTGTACGACGAGTAGAGGTCGGACACCAGCATGGTGAACGCCTCTTCGTGGGTCGGTGCGAGCAGGTAGTCGTGTTCGCGGCGGTCCTTCAGTCGGAAAATGCCCTCGCCGAAGGCTTCCCAGCGCCCCGACTGCTGGTAGGGCTCCGCCGGCAGCAGTGCCGGGAAGTGGACTTCCTGGCTTCCGGCGCGCCCCATTTCCTCGTGGACAATCGCTTCGACGCGTTCGAGGACCTTCAGGCCCAGCGGCAGCCACGAGAAGATACCGGGTGAGGTGCGGCGAATGTAGCCG
The DNA here is from genome assembly GCF_001806795.1 of Brevibacterium sp. HMSC22B09. NCBI lineage: Bacteria > Bacillati > Actinomycetota > Actinomycetes > Micrococcales > Brevibacteriaceae > Brevibacterium > Brevibacterium sp. HMSC22B09. The sequence goes on from NZ_KV786016.1 coordinate 6,413, forward strand.
GCGCGGTGCAGCAGTTTGTGGCTTTTGATTTCGGCATCGGCCGGATCTTCTTTCAGCGTCCGGACGAACAGCTTCGACAGCCGCAGGGTCATGTGGGCTCCTTTTTCGGGCAGGTATCGGGGCAAGATTATCACCGGCGCTACAGTTGTTCGCAGTGTCTTCGCCACCGGGCCGACAACGCCGAAAGGAGCCTCATGCCGGAGCTGAGCTTTGATGCCGGCACAAGCCAGCGGATTGATGTCTGGCTGTGGTGTGTTCGCGCGTTCAAAACACGGTCTTTGGCGCAGAAGCAGATCAAGTCCGGGCACGTGCGCATTGACGGTGACCGGGCGAAGCCTTCCGACAAGGTGAAGATCGGCCAAGTTGTCGTCATCCGCCGGCCGGGTGCTGAGCGCGTGCTCACGGTACAGGGTTTCCTCGACACCCGCGGACCCGCATCTATGGCCACAGCCTGCTACATCGATACGTCTCCCCCACCGAACCCGCTGCTGCGCGCCCCGGTTCCCAAACGCGAAAAGGGTGCTGGCCGGCCCACGAAGAAGGACCGCCGGGCATGGGACCGGCTGCGCGGGCGCACGTCCCGCTGAGTCTGACGAGGCGCCGCTTACGCCGCGCTGTTCACGCGCCTTTGTGCGGCTCTAACGGGTTGTCTGCGCGCGTGTGCTCGCGTCAGTAGGTCACCGTTGCGAAGGTGCCGACGGGGACGAAGCCGGCTTTTGCGTATGCGCGCAGAGCGGGTGCGTTGTGACTGTTGGCGTACAGCGTGACGATCGGAGCGAAACGCCGGCGAATGAGTGCCGTCGTGGCGGCCATGGCGCGCGAGGCCACTCCCCTGCCGCGGTATTCAGGGTGCACCCACACGCCCTGCACTTGAACCGATGTTCCCGAACCGATCCCGATATCGGCTTTGAACACCACTTGTTCGTCGGACATCCGGTTGGGCCACAGTGGCATGGGGTGACCGGTCGGCCCGGTGCGCGCCGTGTAGCCCAGCGACAGCCCGCTGGCGATGAGCCCCTCGACCCGGTTTCGATAGCCAGCGCTCCCACCTTCGAGAGGTGAGTACCCCACCTCTTCTTCGTACATGGCGACGGAAGCCGGGAAGACAACCTCCGCCTCGTACGGGGAGAACTGCCGGACCAGGGGGTCCGGCACAACGGTCGGCGGGGCAAGCGCACTGAGCAGCGGCTGGTCGGGCCTGCGATCCCGGGGTGTTCCCCAGTTCAGCCTGCTTGTCAGATCGAGAACCTGCTCGGCAGGCCCCACAAACGACGATGGCCTGCGTCCCTCGTGGTTGAGGATTGCAGCCATGACGCGGTTGGTTTCAGGGTCGGCGCTCAGCGGAACGATCGTGCTGCCCAGCCAGTAGGCGGCAACCGGGCGCCCCTCACGGAAGCATCCCACCATCCGGCCGGCGGGGCTGGCTATTTCGGCTGTGCGCGAGCGTTCCAGCAGTGCCTGCAGGAAGACGTTCGCCGCGGGATCACGGGCGATCTCCGCGGCGAACCAGTCGGTGTGCTCATGCAGCAGCGGGGCTGCCAGAACCGTCACCCGACGATGACCTCGGGTGGGCCGGAAGGTTCATCGGACTCTTCGGCGATGCGGTGGGCCTCTTCGATGAGCGTTTCGACGATCTTCGATTCCGGCACGGTGCGGATGACTTCGCCCTTGACGAAGATCTGTCCCTTGCCGTTGCCGGAAGCCACGCCGAGATCGGCTTCGCGCGCTTCACCGGGACCGTTGACAACACAGCCCATGACGGCCACGCGCAGCGGAATTTCCATGCCCTCAAGGCCGGCGGTGACCTTTTCGGCCAGTTCGAAGACATCGACCTGGGCGCGTCCACAGGACGGGCAGGACACGATTTCAAGCTTGCGCGGACGCAGGTTGAGCGACTGCAGGATCTGTTCGCCGACCTTGACTTCTTCGACCGGCGGGGCGGACAGAGAAACACGGATGGTGTCGCCGATGCCCCGGGAGAGCAGAGAGCCGAAAGCGGTTGCCGACTTGATGGTTCCCTGGAACGCGGGACCGGCTTCGGTCACACCCAGGTGCAGCGGCCAGTCGCCTCGTTCAGCGAGCATTTCGTATGCCTGAACCATGACGACGGGGTCGTGGTGCTTGACCGAGATCTTGAAGTCGTGGAAGTCGTGTTCCTCAAAGAGGCTCGCCTCCCACACGGCGGACTCAACGAGTGCTTCCGGAGTGGCCGAACCGTATTTCTCCATGATCCGCTTATCGAGCGACCCGGCGTTGACGCCGATGCGCAACGACACTCCGGCATCCGAGGCCGCCTTGGAGATTTCCTTCACCTGGTCGTCGAACTTGCGGATGTTGCCGGGGTTGACGCGCACACCGGCGCATCCGGCGTCAATGGCCGCATAGACGTACTTCGGCTGGAAGTGGATGTCGGCGATGACCGGGATCTTCGACTTCTGGGCGATTGCAGGAAGTGCCTCGGCGTCGTCGGCGGACGGGCAGGCGACACGCACGATGTCGCACCCGGCGGCCGTGAGCTCGGCAATCTGCTGCAGAGTGCCGTTGATGTCGGTGGTCTTGGTGGTCGTCATCGACTGGATGCTGACCGGGGATTCCGATCCCACTCCGACGCTTCCGACCTTGATCTGTCGGGTTGTGCGGCGGGGTGCCAGAACAGGCGGGGGCGGTTTCGGCATGCCCAGATTGACCGATGTCACAGGCGGTTCCCTTTCGAACGAGGCTGTGGGGATGTGCACAGTTCTGCGGGCCTAGGCCAAAGCTTCGGCCCGCAGAACGATTCTAGACCCCTGCCCCTGTGGATGCGCCGTGAGCCTTCTTCCGTTCACCTGCTCGCTGGTAGACCGCCATGATGACCGCGACGACCAGACCGACGAGCGACATGGCGATGACCGGGTAGACCAGGAGAAGGCCGGCAAGTGCCAGAATGACCGACTCCCAGGAGGCGAGCTTGCGGAAATAGAACCCTGCCACGGCGGCCGACAACACCGCCATGCCCAGCAGTGCTGTTATGAACACCGGGATGAACATGAGCGGGTTCTGGTCGCCCTGGAACAGCAGCACCGGCTCCATCACGAAGACGTAGGGCACCAGGAATCCGGCGATCGCAACCTTGAGTGCGGTGACACCAGACTTCAGCGGGTTCGATCCGGCGATGCCCGAAGCGGCGTAGGCGGCCAGGCACACCGGAGGGGTCACGTCTGCAAGCAGACCGAAGTAGAAAACGAACAGGTGTGCGGCCAGAACCGGCACATCGAAGTTCGAAATGAGGATCGGCGCTGCCACGGTGGCCGTGACGACGTAGTTCGCGGTGGTCGGCAGACCCATGCCCAGCACCAGGCAGGCGATCATGGTGAAGAACATGACGAGGAAGAAGTTCTCGCCTGCGGCGGTGAGGATGCTGTCGGCCAGGCGGCCGCCCAGACCGGTTGCGGTCACAATGCCGGCGACCATACCGGCGGTTGCACATGCGGCGATGACCGGCAGAGCGGTCTTCGCGCCCTCTTCCAGCAGCAGGATGGTGTCCTTGACACCCAGGCGGGTGCTGGCGCGCAGCAGGCTGATGACGAATGCCACGAGGATGCCCCACAGAGCGGCCTTCTGCGGTGTGGTTCCCGCAAGGAGGGTCACGATGATGACGGCCAGCGGCAGCAGCTGGTCAAGGCGCTTGAGCAGCATCTTCCAACGCGGAAGTTCGTCCTTTGAATAGCCTTCGATGCGCAGGCGACGCGCTTCGAAGTGGACGGCGAGCATAACGCCGGCGAAGTACAGGAACGCGGGAACGATCGCAATCAGGATGATCTGCGAGTAGGGCACGCCCGTGTATTCGGCCATGATGAACACGGCAGCACCCATAACGGGCGGCATGATCTGCCCACCGGTCGACGCGGTGGCTTCAACAGCAGCGGCGAACTTCGGGCTGAAGCCGACCCTCTTCATCAGCGGAATCGTGAACGAACCAGAAGTCACAGCGTTGGCGACCGAGGAGCCGGTGACGGTTCCCTGCATGGCCGAGGCGACAACGGCGGCCTTTGCGGGACCACCCGCATAGCGGCCGGTCAGGCGGAATGCCAGCGAGTTGAAGTATGCGCCGATGTCGGTGCGGACGAGGATGACGCCGAAGAACAGGAACAGGAAGATGAAGCTCGAGGACACCTGGATCGGCACACCGAAGATCGAGCGCGACGAGTAGTAGGTCTGCTGCACCATGTTCTGCCACGTGGTGCCGTGGTAGCGCATGATCGGTGAGTAGTTGCCCAACCAGAAGTAGAGCAAGGCGACAACGGCGATGATGACGATCGGCAGACCCACGCAGCGGCGGGTGGCTTCGAGGATCAAGAGGATCGCAATGAGAGCTACGATCGTGTCGAGCGTTGAGTAGCCGTGGATCTGCACGCCCACGCCCGTCAGGTAGGTGTAGTTGGCAAGCAGGTACACCGAGGTGCCCATTGCCAGCAGCGACAGGACGGTGTCAGCGCAGAGCGACGCGTAGTACGCTTTGCGGTTCTCATCCGTCTTCAGGCTCAGGCTCCTGTGCAGCGGGTACAGCAGGAAGATGATGCCCATGGCACCGCCCACGTGAATCGAGCCCTGGATGAGGGTGGGGCGGGTGCCGAACAGCGCTGTGTACAGCTGGAAGAGGGTCAGAGCGACAGACAGGACGAAGACGGCGATGCGCCACGGCCCCATGTCGGAGTTGATGCGGTAGCGCGAAGCGCTGTCCAGGTCGCGCATGACCTTGTCTGCGAGGTCCTGCGCTTTTTTCTGGTCCAGGGGCTCCGCGTCGGCGGAACCAGCGTCCGGGTTTTTGGCGGTGTCAGAGGGAGTCATGATCTTCTTGCCTGTCTGGGGATGGGGTCTGAACGGCGCACGCGGCGACGGCGCTCAATGCGCCGTCG
>NZ_KV786017.1:0-5747 GCF_001806795.1 Brevibacterium sp. HMSC22B09
CACGCCCACCGACGGCGGCGGAGCAGGTGTTGAACCGTCCTGGGTTTCGTTCCTAGATGGTTGGTAAAGACAGTTCATCGTTGCTGAGGTTTTCGGCGTATTGGGTTTCGACTTCTGCTGGTGTTTTGTAGCCCAGTGCTTCGTGCAGCCGGGTGGTGTTCCACCAGTGGACCCAGTTCATGGTTGCGAACTCGACATCGGTCAGGCTGCTCCAGGCCGGCTGGGAGTAGATCAGCTCGGCCTTGTACAGGCCGTTGACGGTTTCGGCGAGGGCATTGTCGTAGCTATCGCCGACTGTTCCGACTGATGGGGTGATTCCTGCGGTGATGAGGCGTTCAGTGTAGGCAATGGCAACGTATTGCGATCCACGATCGGAGTGATGGACCAGTTCAGCAATGCCTGTGGTCGCGGTGTTCAGCGCGTGCTCTAGCGCTTCTAAGGACAGCGCGTGCGTCGTCATCGATGATCTGGTCGCCCAGCCGGCGATGCGGCGGGAGTACGCATCGATGACGAACGCGGTGTACACGCAGCCATACGATGTGCGCACATACGTGATGTCAGCGACCCACAGCCGGTTCGGGGCCGGTGCTTTGAAGTCTCGCATCACCAGATCCGGGCGCTCATCCGGTGTGCGCCCGGGTACCGTGGTGCGCGGTTTCCGGCCACGAACCACGCCGCTGATTCCGGCCTGACGCATCAGCCGTGCGACCTGGTCACGGCCGATCTTCCAGCCGCTTCGGCGCATCGCGTGCCACATTTTGCGAACGCCGTAGACCCCGTAGTTGCGGGCATGCAGGTCCTTGATGACCACGGTCAATTCCCGATCACGGATCTGGCGTTCGCTGGCCGGGCGGGTCTTCGCTGCCCGATAACCACGCGACGTTATGAATCCACCCTCGCGTGCTGCAAGTGTGCGGCAGATGAGCTCGACCCCGAACTGATCACGGTACATATCGATGTAGGCGATCATTTCGGCGAGGGGCGATCGAGCTCGGCTGCAAAAAACGCGGAGGCAGTTTTGAGGATCTCGTTCGCCCGTCGCAGCTCACGGTTCTCACGCAGTAACCGGCGCAGCTCTTCAAGCTCATCCGTTGTCGCGCCCGGCTCAGTGCCGGCATCACGTCTGGCCTGCTTCAGCCACCCGCGCATCGTATGCGGTGAGATCCCAAGTTTCGTTCCCACCTCCTGGGCAGCCGACCACTGCGAGCACTGCGTGTGGTGAAGATGATCCTCCACCAAACGCAACGCCCCCTGCTTGAACTCCTGGGTATAGACAGTTGGCATGATCCAATTCTCCTTCAATCAGTAGAACGGAACGAAACCCAGGACGGTTCAGGGCGTAAAGATCAACAACCCGCCGACCACAAGGCCGAGCGGGCTGCACAGAATCAACAGGATCAGGTTTGGGTTTGGGTTCGGGAGGCTTGCTAGCACAGGCGGCGATCAGGCGCTGCTCACACGGCCGGCGAGCAAACACCACACCCTGGTCCGCGTTCGTTTGGCCTGGTGGAACTGACTGGGGCTTGCCGGATTCCTTCTCCTCTTCCTCTTCGCCATCTGGATCCTGGCTGGTCAGCGGGTGGCGTTCGGTGGTGAGGAGTTGGTCTGCGAAGCCGAGTTGGATGGCCGCGGTGGCGTCCATCCAGGTTTCGGCGTCCATCATCCGCGACAGTTTCGCCCGCGACAGGCCGGTTTTGTCTTGGTAGGCGTTAATGATCGAATCCTTGACCGCCTCGAGCATCGACAAGGCTTTCGCGAGTTCGTCTTTGTCGCCGATGGCGAGGGTGGCAGGGTTGTGGATCATCAGCATCGATACCGGACTCATCGCCACCGTCTCGGCGGCCATCGCGATCACCGACGCAGCAGACGCGGCGATCCCGTCAATGTTGACCGTCACCTTGCCGGGGTAAGCGGTGAGCAGGTTATAGATCTGCGCTGCCGCAACCACGTCACCGCCAGGGCTGTTGAGCCAGATCGTCACCGGCCCCGAGCCAGCATTCAACTCGGACGCGAATAGGGCTGGGGTGATGTCGTCAGCAAACCAGGACTCTTCTGCGATCTGGCCGTTAATACGCAAAACCCGGACGGAAGCACCATCCGGGTCACTAGTGGTTTGATCGTCTGGCTGGGGCGCCTCCCAGTTCCAGAAACGTCTACTCATATCCTCCTCCTTACAAGGTGGTCTCGGGACTCATCGGGCGGATCCTCTGGTGGCGGGCTTTCGTCAGCTGGCTGGTTGGCGGCGTAGGCACCAGCCAGACCGAGGGGCAGCATGTTGCCGTTGACCAAATACAGGTCGCCGCCAGCCTCGGGTGTGATCCGGTCAAGGTTTTCTAACTCGCGGATATCGTTGGCGCTCATCCACCCGTTCTGGCGGGCCACCGCATACCCCTCCATGCGGGACTGGTAGTCACCGCGCAGTAGGCCTTCGAGGTTGAACTTCACAAACACCGACGGCTTCTCACGCTCCGACAGGAGGGTTTTAGTGATGGCTTGCTCGAAACGGATCACCCACGGATCCAACGTGTACTTCACAAACTCCAACGACTGCTGCTCAATATTGCTAAAACTGCTTTTGTCGAGGTCGCCGATCATGTGTGGCGGGATGCGGAAGATCCGGGCGATCTCGTTGATCTGAAACTTCCTGGTCTCCAAAAACTGCGCCTGCTCCGGAGACACACTGATCGGCGTGTACTTCATGCCCTCCTCCAAGACGGCGATCTTGTTGGAGTTACGGCCTCCGCCGAACGTGGCCTGCCACGAATCCCGCACCCGGGCTGGATCCTTGATCGTTCCCGGATGCTCCAGCACACCACCGGGGGCGGCACCGTTAGCAAAGAAGGACGCGCCGTAGTCCTCAGTGGCCTGGGCGAGGCCGATCGCGTTCTTCGCCATCGCAATCGGCGAATACCCCACTAGCCCATCGAAACCCAGGCCGGGGATGTGCAGCACGTCCGAGGGGGCTAGCCGGATGGTCTCATACTTCCCGGCGGGCTCATCCCAGGAGGTCTGGTACTCGTAGTAGAGCTGCCTGGTGTCCAAGTCTCTGCCGACGGCCATGCGGCTTGGCATGAGCGGATAGAGTGCGATCACTTCGCCGAGGCCGTTGCGGATCACCAGGGCGAACGCGTTACCCCACAACAACAGGTGCGTCATAAGGGTTTCACGGAATACGAAACTGGTCATTTCCGGGTTCGGCTCATCATGCAGCAGCCGATACAAAGGGTGGTCGAGAGCCTTCTCCTTCCCACCATCGCCACGCTGCCGATACACATGCAACGGCAGGCCAGCGATCGCTTCGGCGAGGATCCGCACGCAACTGTAAACAGCGGTTAGTTGCATAGCGGAATACTCAGTTATCGCACGCCTAGTTGAGGAAGACCCAAAAAAGAAACTATATCTACTGTTTGGTAAAGAGTGATTAGCAGTGTTCCGATTCCGAAATATAGCAGTAAGTTTGTTCATAATTTAATCTTTAAAGCAAGTGACCCCTACCGCTAAATTGCGGTAGGGATCACTGTGAAGAGCTAATAACAGAGCCTAAGTTGCCTACACTATTTTTCGTAGAAAATACCTAAAAGACGAAGTCTACAGCTGCTTTGCTTCACTGATTACATCAGCGTGTAAGCCAACTGAAGCTGATAGTATTTCAATCCCGAGAAGGTAGCCTTCTTTATCAACGTCTATTGTTACTTGCGTTTGACCGTTAGGCGTTTCTATGAATGAAACCTGCTGTGCCGCTTCACCGGCTCCAACATTCTTACCGAAAGTGATGTAGGCAGCATCGACTTCCCGATCGTAGGTCATGTGCATAAGTTCATCCTTTCGTGACAGTAATAATATTACCAGTCTTGTTGGCTACAATAACGCGAATTCTATTTTTGCCTTTACCTTGAGTGAACACAGAAGTTCCTTTCTTTCCTGCTGTTTTAGCACCATTTCTCACTACCTGTTTCACCAATTCTTTACTAACGCTTCTAGCAGCCATTTGAGTCAATGCATGACGGGTAAAATGCGCCATAACACCTAAAGCAGGGATCCAGAAAGGGTCGGCGACTACAGGATAAATTGTTGCGGCATCGGTGTGGACACGTTGAATTAAGCGGTTACCGTCAATTATATAATCCGTGTTGACGTTTGAGCCCTTTGCGTCAACTGCCCATGGTGGAGTGAAAGTCCCTACCAGGTTATCTTCTTGATCCCATACGGCTATTCCGCCGTCTTCCAAATATGTCAAGAGGTAATTCGAATCTATCTCAATGGAGTATTCCTTCGGAGAACTTGAATTAGGGATATGGAATTAATCTCAAAAAGCGCCGTCACCTTCATCGTGTACTTCTATCGAATAATCGCCATATTCGCTCGTGCTTAGAGTTCGAAACTTGTTAAGCGAATTAGCGGGAAGTGTCAATGAGAATTCTTCCATTGATGCAGAAGGAGCTGTAATTACCCCTTCGTCAATCTTCACTTTTCCTTCGTCAATTAAAGGTGTATCTAGAAAAACGTCAGGTTGAGTTTCTATAGCGGTTTCAATATCCTTAGAAACATCTTGTAAAGAAGAATTTGTGTAGGGAATTTCAGTAGCCGATGCAACTCCAGCAGCGGTAACAGCAAGCGCGCCTGCCGTTATTAAGGATATCCACCCGTAGAGTATAGACTTCTTGGTCTTCAATGCGATTCCCTTCGTCAGACCGATGATTATTACACGTCAGGAAGAGGGGCAGCAGGGAATCTTTAGGGCTGCGCCATCTTTAGTTGATACCGCAAGTTTATATGATGAGTGGCATAAGCGATATCGTTGTACTAGTCATAACACCAATAGTCCACGCGAGTCATACACCGATGTGTTGTCGTGTGGGTTTCCGCCGCGTATGGCGCGGTCGAGTGCCATGATGGTGGCGACGACTCCATCGATTTTCTCGGTAGAACGTTGTTTGTCGGGTTTGATGTTTCCGGCTGGGTCGGTGCGCACGTGAATGTTATCCACCATCCAGCTCAATATTGGATGCCCACCATGTGCCAGGCGTCCTTCGAGGGCGAGTTTCATCAGCTCCTTCGATGGTGGGGACATGTCGCGGAAGCCCTGACCGAAAGGGACGACGGTGAAGCCGGCGTCTTCGAGGTTTTGGGACATTTGCACGGCACCCCACCGGTCGAAGGCGATCTCGCGGATGTCGAAGCGGGTTCCGAGGTCTTGGATGTGGTGCTCTATGTGCGCGTAGTGCACGACGTTGCCCTCGGTCGTTTCGAGGAAGCCTTGGCGTTGCCAGAGGTCGTAGGGCACGTGATCCCGAGCCACCCGCAGGGTGAGGTTATCTTCGGGGATCCAAAACCACGGTGCGATCCCGTACTTGCCGTCGTCATCAGCGGCCTCTGGTGGGAAGACGAGCACGAACGCGGTGATGTAGGTGGTGGAGGCCAGGTCGAGCCCGCCGTAGCAGGCTCTGCCTTCGAGGTCGTCGAGGTTGACGGGGTGGTTGTTGGCGTTCCAGGTGTGCATGGGCATCCACCGCACGGACTGTTTCACCCATTGGTTGAGGCGCAGTTGGCGGAAGGTGTTCTCCTCAGCCGGGTTCTGCCTCGCAGAATTGCAGGCTTCACGGACTTTCTCGATCGGAACGGTAATCCCAAGGGAGGGGTTGGCCTTCGCCCATACGGTCTCGTCGGTCCAGTCGTCTTCTTGATCTGCTCCGTAGATGACTGGGTAGAACGTCGGGTCGACCGCGGCTAGCACGGCAGCATCATCA
>NZ_KV786018.1:0-48373 GCF_001806795.1 Brevibacterium sp. HMSC22B09
CCGGGGCACCTGCAGGGCCTTCACCCATTTACAGACACTTTTTCATGAGCGCAGCTGGCGCCTCTTCCTTTTGCGCCCCGAGTATCCCAGCGTGCTTGGGGTGTTTTTGTCTGCACGCTCACATGACCCTCACCCGTGTCTTATTCGCCGCAGTAGGCTGGAAGGTGCGACGTGAGGAGAGAAACAGTGCGCATCACCTTTCTAACCGGAGCCGGTCTGAGCACAGCTGCCGGCATACCCGACTTTCGCGGCCCACAGGGTGTGTGGACGCGCGATCCTCTTGCAGAGCGCATGTCGACCCTGTCCTGGTACCTGAAAAGTCCCGAAGTGCGTGAACGCGCCTGGCAGATGCGCCTTGAGTCCGGTATCTGGGCGGCAGCGCCAACAGAAGCTCACCACCGCATCGCCAAAGCTGAAGAACAGGCCGACGTCAAAGCAGTCGTCACCCAGAACACCGACGGTCTGCACACTTTGGCAGGCTCCAGCCCCGACAAGGTTCTTGAAGTCCACGGAAGCGCACGTACCTGGCAATGCGAAGGCTGCGATGCCACCGGCCCCATGGAGGACATGATTCGCCGAGTCAAAGACGGCGAACCCGACCCCGCCTGCCCGCACTGCGGCGGCATCACCCGTGCGACGACGATCCTGTTCGAAGAAATGCTGAAGGCCGATGTCATAGAAGCAGCATTCGAAGCCGCAGAGAACTGCGACTGGATCATCGCCATAGGCACGTCGCTGTCCGTCACTCCCGTGGCGCACATGTTTCCCATGGCAATCGAAGCGGGCGCCCGCGGGATGATCCTCAACGCTGAGCCAACTCCATTCGACGCGTACGCAGAAGAGGTGGTCCGCGGTGACCTGCAGGAGACCGTGCCGCGGGTCTTGGATGAACTTCTCGGCTGACCTGGCACTATAGAGGCATGAAGCCAACGACGTCATCTAAATCCGCCCTGTCTCACGTGGTAGCTGCCTCCGACCCGCTGGGGGAGGACACGCCAGGCGCAGAACCACGCGAAGCTGTTTCGGCCCGCGTCTCGAAAGTGCAGCGATTCAGAGTCCTCGACATCTTGGGTCGCGTGGCCCAGCTGCGAGCTGAAGGGCGCGATGTCATTTCGCTGTGTGTGGGCGAACCGGGTCAGGGCGCTCCGAGTGCCGTCCGCAAGCGCGCCGCCGATGCTGTCCTCGACGGCACCGACCTGGGTTATTCGCCGGTTGAAGGCATCGCACCCCTGCGCGAAGCGCTGGCCGGCCACTACAAACGCTGGTACGACATCGACATTGACCCCAGCCGGTTCATTGTCACGGCAGGCTCTTCCGGCGCCTTCCAGCTGTCGTTCCTCACCTGCTTCGACGTGGGCGACAGGGTTGCACTTGCCCGCCCCGGCTACGCCGCCTACAAAAACATTCTCAAGGCACTTGGCATCGACGTGGTCGAGCTCGACTGCGGTGAAGAAGTCCGCTTCCAGCCAACTGTCGAAATGCTGGAAGAAGAACACGAAAAAGCGCCCCTGTCCGGCGTCATGGTGGCTTCACCGGCCAACCCGACCGGCACCATGATCGACGCCGAGCACATGTCGGAACTCGCCGACTGGTGCGATCGTGAAGGTGTGCGCCTGATCTCGGATGAGATCTACCACGGCATCACATTCGGCGATTCCGTCGGCACAACAGCGGTCGAATGCTCTGACCAGGCGATTGTCATCAGCTCGTTCTCGAAGTACTGGGGCATGACGGGCTGGCGTCTGGGCTGGATGATCGTTCCGGAAGAACTCGTGGAACCCATCAAGGCACTCGCTGGCAACCTCACCCTGTGCGCACCCGTGCCCTCCCAGTTCGCTGCTGTTGAAGCTTTCTCAGAGTCAGCCTACGAAGAGGGTGCTAAGGCCGTTGAGGGCTTCGCTGCCGCCCGCCAGGCCGTGCTCGATGCCGTTGACGAACTCGGCTGGACGGGGCTGGCTCCGGCTGACGGGGCGTTCTACATGTACGCGACGATCACCCCGGTGCTCGGTGAATTCGCCAATGCGATCGACTGGTGCGCAGCACTTCTGGAAGAAGAGGGCGTGGCCGTGTCTCCCGGCAGCGACTTCGACAGCGTCCACGGCGACCAGGCCGTGCGCATCTCACTCGCCGCGGGTCACGAGGCCGTCGTCGAAGCCCTCGAGCGCATCAAGCGCTTCCAGGCCCGCCACGGGGCCTGACCGCAGCCCAGACCAGGTGAGAAAAAGGACGAGGTGGAACTCCACCTCGTCCTTTTTCGTGCCGGTTCTGGGGTCACCAGAACCGGTTCAGCGTTCAGTCCTGGCGCAGCGAGGGGCGGATTGCGTCGAGAACCGCCATGTCCTCAATCGTCGAAGGGACAGCCGCGTCTGCTTTGCCCTCGGCGATTTCGCGCATTGTCTTGCGCAGGATCTTGCCGGAGCGGGTCTTCGGCAGAGCCTCGACGACAGTCGCCGACTTCAATGCCGCCACCGGCCCGACTTCAACGCGCACCTGAGCGACAAGCTCCTTTTCCAGTGCTGCGTGATCAACGTCTTCGTGCCCTGCCTTGAGCACCACCAGGGCTCGTGGAATCTGGCCCTTCACCGGGTCGGACAGGCCGATGACAGCACATTCGGCAACCGCCGGGTGGGATGCCACAGCTGCTTCCAGAGCGCCCGCGGACAAACGATGGCCGGCAACGTTGATGACGTCGTCGGTGCGGCCCATGACGTAGACGTAGCCGTCTTCGTCGACGCAACCGCCGTCACCGGTGAGGTAGGCGCCCTCAATCGACGACAGGTACGAATCGACGTAGCGTTCGTCGTCACCCCACACGGTTGCGAGCGTTCCGGGCGGAAGCGGCAGGCTGACGATGATGAGGCCTTCTTCACCCGGTTCCATTTCGTTGCCGGCAGCGTCGACAACCCGCACGTCGTAGCCGGGAACCGCCATGGCGGGTGAGCCCGGTTTGATGGGGTATTCGTGCAGGCCGATGGGGTTGGCCGCAATCGGCCACCCGGTTTCGGTCTGCCACCAGTTGTCGAACACCGGAATGTCCCGCCCGGTGGCCTGGGCGAGCTTTTCGGTCGTCCACTTGTAGGTTTCGGGGTCGAGGCGCTCTCCGGCTTGGATCCACGCGCGCAGGTGGCGCATGGGGTACTTGGCCATGAGTTCGCCTTCGGGGTCTTCCTTGCGGATGACGCGCATGGCGGTCGGGGCGCCGTAGAACAGGCGCACGTCGTATTCGTCGACCACCCGGAAGAACGTGCCGGCATCCGGCACTCCGACGGGCTTGCCTTCGAACACGATGGTGGTGACACCTGACAGCAGCGGCGCGTACACGATGTAGGAGTGGCCGACCACCCAGCCGACATCGGATGCACAGAAGATCGTGTGGCCGGGGTGCAGGTCGTAGAGGTTCTTCATCGACCACGTGAGCGCCACTGCGTAGCCGCCGGCGTCGCGCACAATGCCCTTCGGCTTGCCCGTGGTGCCGGACGTGTAGAGCACGTACAGTTCGTCCGTCGCTTTGATGGCCACGGGTGCCGCACCGGTGGGGGTCTGCTCCATGAGCTCATCAAAGGAGTATTCGCTGTACTGGGCTCCCGAGGCGGTGGTCGCGTTTTCGCCCTTGACCTCGGCTGGGATCAGGTCGCGCTGGTAGACGATGCTGAGTGCCGGAACGTGCTCGACTTCGTCAAGGGCGGCATCGACCATGGGCTTGTATTCGACCTTCCGCGACGGTTCGATGCCGCCGGAAGCCGACACGATGGCCTTCGGCTTGAGGTCGTTGATGCGCACTGCGAGTTCGCGGGCGGAGAACCCGCCGAAGACAACCGAGTGGACCGCACCAATGCGCGCACAGGCGAGCATTGCGACAACCGCCTGCGGGATCATCGGCATGTAGATGATGACGCGGTCGCCCTTTTCGACGCCCTTGTCCTGCAGCACTTTGGCGAACCGGGCCGTGGTGTCCGTCAGTTCGCGGTAGCTGATCTTCTGTTTGGAGTCGGTGACGGGGGAGTCGTAGATGAGTGCGGTGTCCTCACCCCGGCCGGCTTCGACGTGGCGGTCAAGCGCGTTGTAGCAGACGTTGAGTTCGCCGTCGGGGAACCAGCGGTACAGCGGTGCGCGCGAATCGTCGAGCGCGCGGGTGGGCTTGGTGTCCCAGTCGATTCCCTCTGCCGCTTCGAGCCAAAAGGCTTCGCGGTCCTCCACTGCGCGGCGCGCGGCGGTTTCGTAGGCGTTTTCTGTGTGTGCGGTGGTCATGATGCCCCCTGTGTGTGGTGCGCCTCACGTTGAGTGCGGTGATGCAGACCACCATACTCCTGAGGTTTTCGGACCGTGCCTCCGGCTGGGCAGACCAGTGGAGAGGGGCAGTCAGTCGCAGAGTTCGGCCGAGTGGGCCAGGGCGTCCTGAATGATGTGCGCGACGTGGTGGTCGGTCACTTCGTAGTGGGCTTCGCGGCCGGAGCGCTTGACGCTGACCAGGCGCTGATTGCGCAGCGTGCGCAGGTGCTGTGACACCAGCGGCTGCGACAGGTTGGTCAGCAGCACGAGTTCCGACACCGTCAGCGGAGAGCGGGACAGCGCAAGCAGGATCCGCAGGCGCGACGGAGTGGCGAGGACTTTGAAGATATCGGCCGTGAGCTCAATGGCCTGAGCGTCCGTCAGGTCGTCTGGAATGCGGAGTTCGCCGTCGTCATCGAACTTCAGGTGCGGGTATGCGTCACGTGCCATGCGCACCAGTGTATTCCAGGCCTTCCTTCAGCGACTGTTCGGCGCGGCCGCGAGGAGGTCGGCGGCCAGCGGCTCCCACTTCGCGTAGGCCTCAGGGTGGGCGGAGCGCTGCACCGCCTGGGCGGCATCGTTTTTGCTCATCTTCTGCCAGCCGGAGATCTGTGTGAGTCCGGCGTTCTTCACCTTCGGGTTGACGCCGTAGAACGCGGTCGTGGCGTGGTGGACGCTGAGCACCTGACTGTCGGTTCCCCAACCCTGGGATGGGCGCTGCTGGAAAACCCCGAGCGAGTCTCGGTCCCCGTAGGGCAGGTTGCGCAATGACGATTCCTGCATTGCGGTCATGAGTGCGATCTCGATCCCCGCGTCGGGTATCGAATGTTCGCGCCCGATGTCGATGATGGTCTGCGCGATCTCCATCTGGCCGGAATCCAGGGCCGAGGCCGAGGTGGGGGCCAGTTTCTCTGACACCTTCTCTTTGGCTGCCTGCCGCTGGTCGGGGTCGGTGAGCGTCCCCGTGATGGCGGTGCCCGCGGCAAAGAGCCCCAGAGCGAAAAGTCCGGCTGCCACGCCCATGACAGTGCTGCGGAGGTGTCGGCGCCCTTCCCCTGTGCGGCGCCGAACCTTACGGCCAGATGGCCGTCTGCGTCCTGTCTTTCTGCGTGTCACGCCCTCACTTTAGGCGTTTGGGCACCACTTGCCGAACTGCTTCCCCAAGCGACGGCCAGTGCCCAGCGCACGTGTCAGCTGATTGCCGGTGCGTCCTTGTTGGCCTTCAGCAGTGCGGTGGCCAGGCCTTCCCACTGCGCGTAGCGGTGCGGGTAGCCGGAGCGCTGGACAGCCTGGGCGGCGTCGTTCTTGCTCATCTTCTGCCAGCCGGAGATCTGCTTGAGCCCGGGGTTCTTCACCTTCGGGTTGACGCCGTAGAAGGCTTTTGCGGAGTACACGCGGTCCATGATCTGCGACTTCGATCCCCACGCGTACTTGGGGCGCTGCTGGAACAGGCCGATGGAGTCCTTGTCGCCGTAGTTGATGTTGTACAGGTCTGATTCCTGCTTGGCGGTCATCAGCGCGATGATGATGGCGTCGTCGCTCATGCCCGCGCCTTTGCCGACGCCGATGATGATGCGGGCGTTCTCGGCCTGGTCGCGGTCGATTCCCTTCGGCTGCGGGCCGGGCTTCGCCGCCTTCTTGGCGGGAGCCTTCTTTTCGGCCGGCTTGGGTGCAGGCTTCGGGGTGCTCTTCTGCTGGGCCTTGCGTGCCTTGTCGGCTTCTTCCGGGGTCACGTGCTGGGTGGCCGGGCCGCCGACCGAGGTGTACTCGCCGCTGTCTTCCGAGGTGCCGCTCTGGGTGCTGCTGCCGGCCTGCGGGGCGTTGTGGTCAATGACATTGCCGCTGAGAGCGCTGGCCGGTCCTGCAAAGAGGAGGGAGCTTGCCGCTGCGCAGCCGAGTGCGGTGGCGGTCGTGTAGATGATTCGCATGATCCTCGTTTCGGGAAGTGGAAGACTCGAGCTCCCGAAACTGTAGCGAAAAATCTGTCAAGTTTCACACGCCGAAAAATAAGAAGCGTTACATCTATGTAAGTAACTCTGTGACCTGCTGAAACACACTCATGTAGTTCGGCGCCCAAAATTACCCTGCGCAAAGTTCCGAAATCCCGGATGTGTGAAGTTTGGTGAGGCAGGGCGGTGCCGTGTGCCGCGCAGTCCCGTTCTCCACCTCGTGTCCGGGCATGGAAAAGGGGCCCGGCATAAGTGCCGAGCCCCTCCGCGCAGACAGGATCTACGCGGTTCCGCCGTAGTGGGCGGCGACCCTGCTCAGGCCCTCTTCAATCGATACCGCGGGCGTCCAGTTCAGAACACTGTGCGTGGTCCGCTGATCAAACCAGTGCGCAGTGGACAGCTGTTCGGCGAGGAACTCGGTGATCGGCGGTTCGTCGTCGAAATCACCGGCCGTCCACACCTTCTCAATGACCTTGCCGGCGACCTTCGCAGCCCCCACGGGGACCCTCAGGGTCGGTTCGGCCGAACCTCCGGCAACGGCAATCCGGCGCATGAGTTCGCCAATCGGGCGCGGCTGGCCGTTCGTCACCACGAGAGCCATCCCGTGCGTGTGCTGGACGGCAGACAGCGCGGCGACGATCGCATCGACCGCGTTGTCAATGTAGAGGGTGTCGACCATTGCCAGGCCCGAGCCCAGCAGCGGCAGCCTGCCCTGGGCGGCGCGGTCGATGATCCGCTCGGTCAGCTGCGGTTCACCCGGACCCCACATGAGGTGGGGGCGCAGGGCAAGCACCCGAAACTCATCGTGCGATGCAGCAAGGGCCACACGTTCGCCGGCGGCCTTTGTGCGGGCGTACTCGCCGCGGGCGGCCTCGGGATCGGCGGGACCCGCACCGTCGCCGACAAGGGAATCACCCGAGTGGGCAACCGACGGCGATGAAATGTGCACCATGCGGCCGATGCCGGCCTGCTGGGCGCGGGCCACAATGTTCGCGGTGCCTTCGATGTTGACCTTTTCGAACTCTTCGGGAGCTCCGACCATCGACACTTTCGCGGCCATGT
Organism: Brevibacterium sp. HMSC22B09; assembly: GCF_001806795.1. Classification (NCBI taxonomy): domain Bacteria; kingdom Bacillati; phylum Actinomycetota; class Actinomycetes; order Micrococcales; family Brevibacteriaceae; genus Brevibacterium; species Brevibacterium sp. HMSC22B09. The sequence goes on from NZ_KV786018.1 coordinate 7,281, forward strand.
GGATGAGAGCATCCTGCCCGGCAACAGCACGGTCAACAGTCTCAATGTCCGTGACGGAGCCCTGAATGTCACGAGCGCCCTCGACCCCGGAGGGGCGGCGCTGCAGAGTGGTGACTTCGTGGCCCTGCGCAATAAGTGCACGCGCCGTAGAACTGCCCAGAAGACCGGATGCACCGGTGATGAGAACCTTCATCAGACGCTCCTTCCCACCGGCGCACCGGAAAGCACGCGGGATGCCCACGCTCCCAACGCTGTGCGGCCGACTTTGGAATTGTGGCGAATATCAGTGGGGAATTCGGGTGCGACGAGAACCGCCGCAACATCGAGGCCCATACGGTCAAGAACAGCCGCGCGGATGTCATCGATGATCGGCTGCGGGGCCAGGCCCGGCTGCAGGTCCTGCGGACCACCCGGTTCAAGCACCACGACGAGAGCCTGTGTGCCCACCGGGCCCACGCCGACGGCCGCGCAGCGGGTCACCCCGTCGGTGCGTTCGGCAATGGACTCCACGGCACCCGGTCCGATGGGGCCGGTGGGGCCGGCGATGACGTGCTGGACGCGCCCTTCCAGCCACAGGCGGCCCTTGGCGTCAAAACGGCCGATATCGCCCGTGCGGTGCCATGCCTTCGCACCGCCGTGCTCGTCGCGGCGAGCATCCGCGTCGGTCTTCCACAGACGGTCGTAGCCGTCCTTGAGGTGAGCGGCGGACACGACGAACTCGCTGAGCACGCCGATGCCGTCCTCCAGGGCAATCGTGTGTTCGCTGGGTTTGCCCTCGGCATCGAGCGGGGCGAGCTTGAAGTCGACCGGGCCGATCGGCTTGCCCACGCAGACCCCGCCGACAACGGAGGATTCGGGGTCAGCCGCATCCGCCTCGGCCTCGACGGCGCCGGGGAAGTCGATGTTGGTCAGCAGCAGACTCTCCGTCATGCCGTAGGGCGAATTGATCTGCGCGTTCGGGAAGACTTCCGCGATCTGCTCCATGAGCGCGGTCGGCACGGGAGCTCCGGCAGACAGCGCCAGTTCAATGCCCGCGCAGGCTTCGCGCTGCTCATCACTCAGAGCGCCGGCGGTTTTGACGACGTTCGTGTAGGCGGCCGGTGATGCGAACACCATGGTGCAGCCGGCCTCGATGATGGCATCGGCCAGAGCAGAAGCCGTGAGCGTGGCGGGCTTTGTCACCGACATGTTCGGCGTGACGCTCACCGCGCCCAGGCCCGGTCCCAGCAGAGCAAACGGCGCGAAGCCGGCAACCAGCCCAGTGCCGGGGCGCACATCGAATTCGGCGCCGAGGATGCGCATGAGTTCACCAAGACCGCGGTGGGTGTAGCGCACACCCTTGGCCGGGCCGGTGGAACCGGAGGTGAACAGAATCGCCGCGTCGTCATCGAGAGCCGGCACGGCAATTGCGTCGCGGTCGCGCACAACGGTCCGCGACAGCGCCGTTATTGAGGTTTCGACTTTCAGCGCTCGCGCGCGCAGCTTCGGCAGGGGCAGAACGGAGATGCGGCGGCCGGGCCACCCTCCGGCCCGTGCCAGGGTCAGCCCCGGAGTTTCGCCGATGATCCACTGCGGGTCGGCGGCCTTGACCGCGCGGGTCATGCCGGCAGGCCCCAGGCCCGCGTCGGCGACGACGACAACCCCGCCCACCTTGAGGACCGCGTAGGCGGCCGCCGTGAGGTTGTTGCCCGGTTCGATCAGCAGGCTGACGCGGTCGCCCTTACGCAGGCCCATGGCTTTCAGCCCTGCAGCAATGTTGTCGACAACACCTGCCAGCTGCGCCCAGGACACGGCCTGGGCCGGTTTGGCGGACATGTCGACGCTGGCGATTGAGCGTTCGTGCCGCTTGGCGTCGAGGGCTGAGAACACGAAGTCTGGTTCGGGGCCCTCTTCTTGGGCCGGACCGCTTTCTTCTGCCGAGGCGGAGGGGGCTTCAGTCTGTCCGCTCACGTTGGCGTCAAGCCACTGGAAGATGGTCTCCCAGTACGGGACGTCTTCGACGAACAGGTGGGAGGTCTTCTCAAAACGGTGGATGTCCGCCTGCGGCAGGCGCTCGCGAAGGTCGCGCAGATAGCGCTCCAAGAAGACGGGGTCTTTCGGACCCCACATGAGAAGCGCGGGATTGGGCATGTGGGCGATGTCAGCGCCGACGCGCTGCAGTTCAGCGTAGGACGGGTGGTTTTCACCCACCGGAATGTCTGCGACGAAGCCGCCCACACCGCCGCGGCGCTGCGCGGATGCGTAGGGCCTGCGGTACGCGCGGCGCACAGGGTCCGAGATCTCCTTCGACAAGCGCAGGGTGGTGCGGATGAACGCGTCGGTGTACACGGTCGAACCGGCCAGCAGGGGGCCTGCCAGCGCCGCCCGCAGAGGTGCCGGGATGGATGCGTCCTCCGGCTGGTGCACGGCGGTGTTGAGGCTCATGGCCGCGCTGATGCGGTCGGTGTTGCGGGCTGCCCAACCCAGCGAAATGACCCCACCCCAGTCGTGGCCGAGTGTGACCAGCGGGAGGCTGTCGTCGACAAGCTCAGAGATGAGCGCGTCAAGCTGATTGATGCGGTCGGCCAGACGGAAATAGCCGGTGCCGTGCGGTGTGGGAACCGGGTGCGCGACGCGCTCTGAATAGCCCATGTCCAGGTGGTCGGGAGCGATGATCCGCCACGCGGTGCCGCCTGCCTGCGTCAGATCGATGGATGCCTGTGCGAGCCTGCGCCACATGTAGGACCACGTGGGATTGCCGTGTACGGCGACGATCGTGCCGGCGGGTTCTGCACCGATGTCCCTGAGTGCATCGGCGGTGTCGAGAACGTGGAAGGTGTGCTCGCCGACCGTGACCAGGCGGGACCACCGGGGGTCCCATTCGGGAAGATTCGGCGGCAGCTGCGCGGCAGCGGCTGGAAGAGGGCTGTTTTCAGTCGGCAATGAGCTTCTCTCCTCTTAGTGTGCCGGTGGTGTTTACCAGATGATCTCCGTCATGGACGTGTTGAGGCCTGAGCCCACGCCCATTGCCAGAACACGGTCACCGGACTTGAGCGACTCGACTTCGCGGGCAAGTGTGATCGGCAGAGAGGCGGGGCCCACATTGCCCAGCTCGGGGTAGGTCTTCGGAACCCGGTCCATGGGGATCTTCGCGGCCTTCGTGATCGCGTTGACGTGGACATCGGACACCTGGTGCATGATGTAGCGGTCCATGTCGGTCCAGTCCCACCCGTTTTCGTGGGCTTCTTCCCACGCCGAGGTGACCAGCTGCATGCCGTTGGACAGCAGGCCCGCGGTGTCGGTGAACATGCCGTCGTGGTCGCCCACGCACAGTTTGTGATTCCACGTGGCCGCACGCGTCACACTGCCGAGGATCCGGTGGCCCTCAGGGTGCTTGTCTGAACGTCCGAGAACGGCGGCGGAAGCGCCGGAGCCCAGGGTCAGGGAGGCGAATTCCTCGAGGTATTCGGCGCGGGTGATTCCTTCGCGCTGCAGGCGGTTGAGGGTGGCCCGCTGCACTTTCGAGGCATCTTCGGAGGCCACGACGAGCGCGTATTCGATGGCGCCGGATTCGATCATGGTTGCGGCGACTGCCATGGCGTTGACGAAGCCAAGGCACGCATTGGCGATGTCGAAGTTCATGGCCGACGACGGAAGTCCGATGCCGTCGTGAATGGACACCGCCACAGACGGTTCGAGGTTGGCACGCGTGACCGACGCGTTGATCATCAGCCCGATCTGCTGGGCTTCGATGCCGGCTTCAGCGAGGGCCTTCTTGCCGGCCGCAACGCCGCCTTCGACGAACCCGCCGGAGTCCTCTGCCCAGTTGCGACGCGAATTGACACCCGCGACCCGCTGCAGGAGACCTTCGGGCAGCCCTAAGCGGTCAAGTGTGGACTTCAGCTGTTCGTCGTAGAAAGCAGACGTCACTTCGATGGGTGCAGTCACTTCCGAGACACTCAGAAGCGATGTGTTCTCGTGCCGAAGTGTCGTGTTTCCGTTCAACAGCGTCCAGTCCCTGGTTCCCAGAACCGGACGATAAGTGCGCGCGGCTCCGTTGGATGAATGAATAGTGCCCAAACAATCCTAATGGGTGGCTGCTGAGCGTGTATTCAGGGTCCGCTATCCGACAGTGGGCGTCAGCGGATGGCCGCCAGGATGGTGTTCCACATCTTCTGTGCCAGTTCCGGACTGTATTCCGGTGCGGTTGGGTCGCCGAAAAGGTGCGCGCTGCCGGGGTAGACGTGCGCGGAAGCCTGCGCACCGGCGGCCCGGGCGGACTCGATGAGCGTCTCAGCCTGCTGGGCATCAACCCATTCGTCGCCTTCCGTGTAGTGCATCTGCAGCCAGCAGTCGCCGTTCCACGACGTGGGCTTCGGTACGCCGCCGGCGTGGCACAGAAATGCGCCGGCGGCCTGCGGGTGGCGCTTGCCGAAGGACTGCGCCATGGCAGCACCGAGAGAGAACCCGCCGAAGTAGATGGGGCCTTCAAGCCCCAGTTCGTCGATCGCGCCGGAGGCCCGCTGGGCGAGTGCCGGAAAGCCGATCTCGTCGCGGTAGGCGATGCCGTCGGGAACGTTGTCGAAGACATTGCCGTCGTAGAAGTCCGGCATGTGCACCGTGTGGCCGGCTTCGGAGAACACGCCGGCAATGCGGTGCATGCCGTCGTTCAGGCCGAGTGCTGAGTGGAAGAGAACGATCTGTGCCATGGTGCCGAGTCTAAACGTGAGCTGTGACATAATCACGCCGGCGGGGCGCCAGCCGCCCAGCCCACACACAGAAGAACAGAGGATCATGACCCAGACGATTTCCACCTCGGCCCCGGAGAAGATGACCCCCGGCGCCCGCAGGGCAGTGACAGCATCCGTACTCGGCACCATCATCGAGTGGTACGACTACGCGCTCTACGGCGCGGTCGCCGGCATGATCATCGGCCCGCTGTTCTTCCCGTCCGATGCCAGCAGCGCAGAAACCTTCGCAGCCCTGGCAACCTTTGGCGTGGGCTTCCTCGCCCGCCCCCTGGGCGGAATCGTCATCGGACATTTGGGCGATACGCGCGGCCGCAAAGCAGCCATGATCCTCACGATCGTGCTCATGGCCGGCGCGACTGTCGGCATGGGCCTGCTGCCCACCGCGGCACAGGTTGGGATGCTCGCCCCGATCCTGCTGATCCTCCTGCGCTTTGTGCAGGGCTTCGGCGCCGGTGCCGAACTGTCCGGTGCCGTAACGCTCGTGGCTGAATACGTGCCGGTGCGCAGGCGCGGACTCTTCACCGGCATTGTCCTGGCCGCCCCGCCGGCCGGCATTTCCCTGGCGACTGCCGCGTTCTTCATCGTCAGCGGACTGAGCGAAGAGCAGCTGTTCGGCTGGGGCTGGCGCGTGCCGTTCCTTGTTTCCGCCGTCCTGTTCCTCGTGGCGTTCTACATTCGCCGCCGCCTGGAGGAAACCCCGGAGTATGTGGCCGCGCAGGAACTGGCAGAACAGAAGAAGCGCGACACCACGATGCCGCTGAAGTACGTTCTGAAGAACTTCCCCAAGCAGATTGTGGTGGGCTTCCTGTCGATCGTCGGCCACAACGCCATGCAGTACACGCTCGCCACGTTCTCGCTCGGCTTCATGCTCAGCATTGAAGGCGGACTCGACCGGCCCCAGGCGCTGCTGGCGGTTGTCATCGGCTCAGCGGTCGCAGTGGTGACCACCCCGTTCGGCGGGATGCTTGCCGACAGGATCGGCGCATCGAAGGTCATGGCGGTGGCCAGCCTCATGATGGTCGTCCTCAGCTGGCCCATCTTCCTTCTGCTCAAGACCGGCGAATTCGGTCCGTCCGCTCTGGCGATCGCCCTGGGCTACGGACTCATCATCACCGGGACCTCGGGCGGGCAGGGAGCCCTGCTTGCCAACCTGTTCCCCGCGCACGTCCGCCTGTCCGGCATGTCCTTTGTGCGCGAACTCAACGGGGCGTTGATTGCGGGCTTTTCGCCGATGATCGTGGCCATGCTCATCAGCGCAGCCGGCGGCGGTCTGTGGCTGGCAGTCGGCTACCTCATGCTGTGCGGACTGATCTCGGCTGTCGCAATCCTGCTGTCCGGGCGGATGGGCGACAACGAAAACTCGACCCTGGTCTGAGTTCGCCGGAGCACACCCGAAGCGCCGGTTGGGCCGTGGGTACTATTCGACTATGGCTGTTACGCGACGTATTCCCCGGTGGTCCGACCTTGCTCCGCTCCTGCAGTTCGACGTTGAATTCAATCGACGTCGGGCCCGCCTGTCCCGCGTTGGCGACATCTACGATCTGCGGAAGATCGCCAAGCGGCGCACACCCACGGCCGCCTTCGACTACGTTGACGGAGCCGCGCAGGCCGAACTGACCTACGACGGCAACCGCAAAGCTTTCGACGACATCGAACTGACACCGGCAATCCTCGCTGGTTCAGCTGATGTCGATCTCAGTGCGGAGGTTGCCGGACGTACTTTCGACCTGCCCGTCGGAATTGCGCCGACTGGGTTTACCCGCATGATGCACACCGAGGGCGAAATCGCCGGTGTGCGGGCCGCGGAGCGCTTCGGCGTTCCGTTCACCCTGTCGACCATGGGCACGCGCTCAATCGAAGACGTTGCCGCGGCAGCGCCGGCAGCGGCCAAGTGGTTCCAGCTGTACCTGTTCGCCGACCGCGCGGTGTCCCAGGATCTGCTGAAGCGCGCGGCCGCCAACGGCTTCGACACGCTGCTCGTCACCGTCGACACAACTGTGGCCGGGCAGCGTCTGCGCGATGTCCGCAACGGTATGACCGTCCCGCCGAAGCTCACAGCCGGTACGGTTCTCGACGCGTCCTACCGTCCGGAATGGTGGTTCAACTTCCTCACGTCCGACCCGCTGTCCTTTGCCACCCTGTCGGGCAAGACCAGCGACCTGCCCAGCCTCATCAACTCGATGTTCGACCCCACGCTGTCGATGGACGACCTGCGCTGGATCCGCGAACAGTGGCCGGGCAAGCTGTTCGTCAAGGGCGTCCTGACAGAAGACGACGCGCGTCGTTCGCTCGACGCCGGCGCTGACGGCCTCGTCGTGTCCAACCACGGCGGCAGGCAGCTGGACAAGGCGCCCATCAGCCTGGATGCGCTCCCGCGGGTGCGCGAAGCCGCCGGTGACGATGTTGACATCATCCTGGACTCCGGTGTCATGCGCGGTTCGGACATTGTGACCGCCCTGGCGCTCGGCGCTGACTTCACGCTGATCGGCAGGGCCTACCTGTACGGCCTCATGGCCGCCGGCGAGGCGGGTGTCAACAAGGTCCTCGACCTGCTGCGCCAGGAGATCATCGTGTCGATGCAGCTCATGGGCGCACAGTCACTGCGCGACCTCAACCCCGACATGGTCAGCAGGACCACCCGCGGCTGATGACAACGGCAGCGATCGTCATCGGCCTCATCGCCGTTTTCTGCGGAGCCGTTCTTCAGAGGATCTCCGGAATCGGCGTCGGCCTGGTCGCTGCCCCCGTCTTCACCCTGCTGGCCGGCCCGCAGCTGGGAGTCTTCGTCACGAACACGGCGACGATCATCTCCGGACTGTTGATCGGCCTGGCGGTTCTCAGCGAAGTCGACTGGAAGCGCTTCGGATTCCTGGCCGGCTTCGCCGTGCTCGGAGCGTGGCCGGCCGCGCTGCTGGTCCGGGATGCCAACCCGGCGATTCTCACGATCTTCATCGGCGGCATCGTGCTCATTGCGCTCATGACAACCTTCAGCGCGCCGCGCCTGCCCCAAGTGTCATCGAGTGCGCTGACCGCGGCCACCGGAATCACAGCCAGCTTCCTCAACACGACGGCGGGTGTTTCCGCCCCCGCAATGGTGATCTACGCCCGGGTGTCCCGCTGGCCCCAGCGCAGCTTCGCAGCGACCATGCAGCCAACCTTCATGACGCTGGCCATCCTGTCGGTCACCACGAAGCTCATTGCGGGAGTCGGGATTGTCGGCAGCCTGCCGCCATGGTGGTTCTTCACCGCACTCGTTGCCGCCGTCATTGCGGGTGTTGCCGTAGGCAGTGCGGCAGCCCGACGAGTGTCGGCCGCCGGCATGCGCCGCGTGGCCGTCGTGCTCGTGACCCTCGGTGCGCTCGCCACCGTGGTCCGCGGCGTCGTGCTGCTGTAGTCGACAGCCTCGCCGCACAGACGGCCGCACAGCCATCAGCGCACGCAGACCGCAAACTCCTACAGTCCGTACTTCCGGTGGTGTGCATCATCCGGGGCGCTGTTGTCCGGCCGGTCCGGCACGATTGCCCGTCCCGCGCTGATCTCAGATGGATCACCAAGCTCATGGACTGAGCACAGCAGCGAATACGTGGGCCGCCACAGGCGGATGTCACCGGCGTAGAACTGCTCCAGAAGATCCCCCGTGTAGGCCCACCGGCCAACAGAGGCTTCCGTCGTTGTGTTCACCAAGTGCAGATCAGATGCGTCGAGCGCATAGAAGAACGTGTCAAAACGACGCGGATAACCCGGGGGAGTGGTCCACACGTCCCACGGCACACACGCCTCGGGCGCTGCCACAGCACCCGTTTCCTCTTCGAGCTCTCGCAGTGCGGCCGCCAGCAGAACCGCCGCCGGCACAGCCGCATCCTGCCCGGGCTGGTGGCCCGCCGAACCGGGACCGAAACTCAAATCCACCGCGTCACCCCACAGGCGCGCGTGCTCCCCGGCAACAGGGCAGCGGAAGTCGGCGGCGCCTCGCGAAAAGTCAATCGGATCAACCCTGCCGCCCGGATAGGCGACAACCCCGGCAGCGAAGTCCATGCTCGTGCGGCGGTGCTGAACAAACACCTCAACCCCACCGGCAGTGCGGCCGCGCAGCGCAAGCACGCTCACAGCGGGCCGAATCGGCACGGGACCACCGGTCCCAGTCACGGGTGTGCCAGCCATAAGACCTCCTTGTCGCTGAAACTCGATCATAATTCGCCGGTGCGCTCAGCCGCCCGCGGTCCTAGGATGGGAACGTGCGCCACACAGGGGTGACGCACGGACACGAAGGAGGAGCGGTGCTCGAAATCCACGGCCTGGAAGGCCTTCAGGACAACGTCGGCAAGGTTCTCGGATCAAGCGGCTGGATTACAGTCGACCAACAGCGCATCAACGCCTTCGCCGATGCGACCGGCGACCACCAGTGGATCCACGTTGACGTCGACCGCGCCGAGGCAGGCCCTTTCGGCGCACCGATCGCCCACGGCTTCCTGACGCTGTCACTCATTCCGCTGCTGTCCTCCGAAGCTGTCAGCGTCACCGGCATGAAGGCGAAAATCAACTACGGGTGCAACAAAGTGCGGTTCCCCAGCCCGGTCCGCGTCGGCGCACGCCTGCGCGATACCGTGGAACTGACCGAAGTGAACGTCAAAAGCTCCGGCATCCAGGTGGTCATGACCCACACGATCGAAATCGAAGGTGAAGAGCGCCCCGCCTGCATCGCGGAGGCCGTCACCATCATGATCCCGGAGGACTGACCCGCTTCGGACTGACCCGCTTCGGCTTGGTGCAGCCGCTGCCGGCGGCCACGCCGGCACCAGCTGTGTCGACCCGACGCACCGCACACAGGAAGTGATACTCGGGCCCTATGGACTGGCTGTTCTCGATCGATTCGTCGTGGCCCCTGTGGCGCATTCTGCTGGTCCTCATCCCCGACCTCATCATCCGCCTGGCGGTGCTCGGCTGGGTGCCGTACAGGCGCAAACCGTCCTCAGCGCTCGGGTGGTTGCTGGCCATCTACCTCATCCCGTACATCGGCGTTGCCGTCTACCTGATGCTGGGGCGCGCCAAATTTCCCAAGCGCAGACGCCGCCGACAGCAGACAGTGTCCGACCTCATCCGGGAAACCACCGACAATCAGGCGATCATCGGCACGGAAGAGGGCCTGCGCCGAGCGCACCTGACAGCCGCCCGGCTCAACTCTTCGCTGGGCGCACTGCCGCTGGTGTACGGCAACGAAATCGACCTCATGCCGGAAACCCGTGAGGCGATCAAGCAGATGGCCCAGGCGGTTGACGAAGCCGAACACTACGTCCACTTCGAGTTCTACATCGTCGCCTACGACCAAACCTCCGCACCGCTGTTCGACGCCCTGGTGCGCGCCCACGAGCGAGGCGTGACGGTGCGGGTGCTCATCGACCACATCGGCTCGCTCGGCTTCCCCGGCTATTCGAAGCTTGTGAAGATGCTCGATGAAGCCGGAATCGACTGGCACCGCAGCCTGCCCATCCGCCCGTGGCGAGGTGAATACCAGCGGCCCGACCTGCGCAACCACCGCAAACTGCTGGTTGTCGACGGCACGCTCGGGTTCACGGGATCGCTCAACATCATCGACCCTTCCTACAACAAGCGCTCGAATCTGCGGCGGGGCTATCAGTGGAAAGACCAGTTCATTGCCTGCCGCGGCCCCGTGGTGCGAGAACTCGACGCAGTGTTCGGAACCGACTGGTACGCCGAAACCGGTGTCATCCTGTCCGAAGAGCTCACACTCGAACTGCACGCGCCGGAATCCGGTGGGCTTGCCGCCCAGGTTGTGCCCAGCGGCCCGGGCTTTGAACTGGAGAACAACCTCAAGCTGTTCAACCACCTCATCTACAACGCAGCCGAACAGCTGGTCATCTGCTCGCCGTACTTTGTGCCGGACGAGTCCCTCAAACAGGCGCTCGTCTCGATTGGGCATTCCGGGGTGGACGTGCGGATCTATGTGTCCGAACAGTCCAATCACTACATTGCGCAGAAAGCGCAGGAATCCTATTACGACGAACTCATTGAGGCCGGTGTGCGGATTTTCCGCTATCCGGCGCCGACGGTTCTGCACTCGAAGTTCATCATCGTCGATGACGACATCACCGTCATCGGATCATCGAACATGGACGAGCGCTCCTTCACCATGAACATGGAGCTCTCAGTGCTCATCGTGTCGGAAGACTTCGCGTCGCGGATGTACGAACTCGAACAGGCTGAATACGCATCGACGTCGGAAGAACTTGAACTCGAGGTGTGGCGTCAGCGTCCCCTGGGTGTTAAGTACATGGAAAACGTGTGCCGGTTGACCTCTTCGCTGCTGTAAACCGCTATCGTCCGAGTATGGAGCTCTTCACCGGCAGCAATCCCGTTCCCACCCGTTCCGGCAGCCACCCGCGCTTTGCCGAGGCAGCTCCCGATGACTTCTTCGACCCGTCGGTGCACGGCGGGCCTTTTGAAAACGGTCCCGGGCTGGACGCTCTGCGCAAGCTCGAAGAGTGGTACGACGCCGGAGGTTCTGACACTCAGATCCTTGACCTTTTCAACGAGCTTCCCGCTGCGGGAGTGCTCGATCCCGATGTATGGTTGCGCGAACCTGTCCTGCTGAAGCAGCAGATCGAATCAGGCGAGGTCGACCGCGATGCTTTCCTGGCCGAAGCACAGACCCGCACCGCGGTGGGACTGGGCCAGTTCAAAATCCGCGGCGGCATGACCACTGACGCGCTCGCCCTGGCGAAGTCCGGGGTGGGGGCGCAGCTGGTGATCGCCATGGTCGATGCCGCTGATCCGGGCACCGGCGAAAACCTCGATCCCGCCCTCATTTCGACTCTCGGCTCGGTGAACACGGTGGTGCAGGCTGCCGAGCACCTCGAAGACTGACGAGGCGCCGCTCGCCTGGGCTGGACTGCTCGGCTGCGTTCGGGCACAGAAAAGCGGGCCGGAGGCGGCCGATGGCCGCACTCCGCACCCGCTGGTGGAGAGGGTCAGCTGTTGCGGACTTTCTCAACGCCTTCGCGTACGGATTCCTGAATCTTTTCGGCAACTTCCGGGCCCTGTTCGCGGACCGTTTCCGTGACCTGCTGAACGCCTGCCTGAACGTCGGGGCTGTTCCACACCTTTTCGGCTTCGGACTTGAGCTTGTCGTAGGTCTGGCGTCCGCTGCGGGAACCGAGAACGAATCCGACAGCCAGGCCGGCCAGAAGTACGTAGCGCTTCTTCATTTTCACTCCTTAGTGGTGGGTGATCACTTCCAGTCTACGGCAGAAACCGGCCGCCGCCAGGGCTAATCTCGGCTTCGCCCAGAGCCGAAGCGCAAGCGCAGCTTCTTGAGCCTGCGCAGAGTTGGATCAGCCAGGAACGACGCGTATTCGACTTTGCCCACGGTCCGGCCTTCAGAGCGGCGCAGCTGTGCGCCCAGGTAGGACAGCATGAATTCACGCCGCTCCACTCCGATGATCCTGCCGGTGGCCTTCGGCGGCAGGAGGATGTCAGATTCGGCGGGAATTCCCGACTGCAGGCGACGAGCCCGCAGCATCTCGCAGTCGAATTGGATTCCGAAGACAAGCGCCAGGTTCGTCAGCCACAGCCACGTGAGCAGCACAAACGGAATCGAAAGCGCGCCGTAGGCCGATGCGAAGCCGACAGTGATGACGAAGAAGTACACACCCGCGGTCAGCAGAAGCCAGGCGACAAGAGCCACACCGGCGCCGACCGTGAGGGGATTGCGCTGCGGCCGCTTCACATTGGACGTCCACGCGCCGAGCACCGCGATCGTGAAGAACATGAACAGGACGATCAGCGGAAACCGGGCGATCTTCCACGTAAACAGCGCGAAATCCGGCAGGTTGAAGAACTCAAGCCAGTCCGTCCGGCCCGTCAGCAGACCGAAAATCGCGATGATGAGCGGAATCAGCAACAGGGTCACCAGGAACGACTGGAACCGCAGCACCCACCAGGTGCGGCCCTCGGCCACCTCGAACACCTCGTTGACCATGAGCCCGAAAGTGCGCACATAGCGGCCAGCCGACCACAGGGACAGAATGATGCCGCCGATGAAAACAGGAAGGTTCGCCGACGACCGCGCCATCGACATGAGCGGATCGTACAGACTCTGCAGACGCGACCAGCCGGTGGCCTGCTCGAACACATTGAGGATCGCCTCGACCGTCGTCGGCCCCTGACCGAACACCGTCAGCATGGAAATCCCGGCACCGAGGGCCGGGATGACAGACAGAAGAAAGTAGTAGCTGAGCGTCGCCGCCGAATCCATCCGCCGATCGTCGCTGAACCGCTGGATTGTCCGCGCCCAGGCGTAAGCCCACGAGGTGCGGGTCAGCTTCGCCTTTGGGCGGCGGGGAAACAGATCACTGCGGTCAGACACACGCCCCACTCTACCCGCGCGCCCCGCAAGGGGACAGAAACGGCGACGGGCGCCTCGTCAGAGAAGACGAGGCGCCCGTCGGCGAGGAGCAGTCACATCACTTGCGTGCGTTCACTGCTTCCGTAGCCTGCGGCAGAACGGTGAAGAGGTCACCGACAACGCCGTAGTCCGACAGTTCGAAGATGGGAGCTTCGTCGTCCTTGTTGATGGCGACGATGTTCTTCGAGGTCTGCATACCTGCGCGGTGCTGAATAGCACCGGAAATGCCGGCTGCCACGTACAGCTGCGGGGAGACGACCTTACCGGTCTGACCCACCTGCGAGGAGTGCGGGTACCAGCCGGCGTCAACAGCGGCGCGCGAAGCACCGACGGCCGCGCCGATGGCGTCAGCGAACTGTTCGACCGGACCGAAGTCACCACCGGTGCCGCGGCCACCCGAAACAACAGCTGCTGCTTCGGTCAGGCTGGGACGGCCGGAGGCTGCCTTTTCTTCGACAGCGGTGATCTTGGCGGTCTTGGCAGCGTCCGAGGCGGCGAAGTCAACAGCTTCAACCGCACCCGCGCCGGCAGCTTCAACAGCTTCGACCGAGTTGGGCTTGAGCAGGATGTGCGGAACACCCTTGATGACCTTCGACTTGACGGTGTAGGCACCGGCGAACACCGACTGGGTGGCCTGGCCTTCACCATCGAGGTCCGAAGCGTAGGCCATGACACCGGAGCCGGTCTTCGCAGCCGAACGGGCCAGGACTTCCGTGTTGTCGGTCGAAGCCGAAGCGAGAACGGCAGCCGGCTGACGCGACTCGACGAGCGAAGCGACGAGCTCACCCTGCGGGGCGATGAGGTATTCGGTCAGCGAAGCGTCAGATGCGACGAGGACCTTCGCTGCGCCGTACTTGCCGAGGTCAGCGGCAGCGGTCTGGGCGTCAGCGTCCGAGCCGACGAAAACGGCGACGGGCTCGCCCAGCTGAGCTGCTGCGGTGAGGAGTTCGAACGTGGACTTCTGAACGGTTCCGCCCACGTGGTCAACGAGTACGAGTACTTCAGACATAAATCTTCCTTAGAGATTCGGTATGGGCAGGGATCAGACGAGCTTCTTCGAGGCGAGCCACTCGACGAGCTGGTTTCCGCCTTCGCCTTCGTCGGTGACGATTTCGCCGGCCTGGCGCGGCGGAGCGGCAGCGATCTCAACAACTTCGGTGTAGGAGCCGGCAGCGCCGACTTCGCCTTCGTCGAGGCCGAGTTCGGAGAGATCGTACTCTTCCAGCGGCTTCTTCTTGGCGGCCATGATGCCCTTGAAGGACGGGTAGCGCGGGTCGTTGATCTGGTCGGTGACCGAAACCAGAGCCGGCAGCTGCACTTCGATGGTGCGCGATGAGGAGTCGCCGTCACGGCGGGCCTTGATGGTCTGGCCGTCGAGCTCAGCGGCCGAAACGACCGTGGCGGCGGGCAAGCCGAGCAGTTCGGCAACCTGGGTCGGAACAACCGAGGTGTTGCCGTCGGTCGATGCGAAGCCGGTGAGGATCATGTCGACCGGACCCTCTTCTTCTTCGACCTTCTTGACTGCGGCGGCGAGAACCTTCGCGGTGGCCAGAGCGTCCGAGCCTGCGATGGCGTCGTCGACAATGTGAACACCGGAGTCTGCACCCATCTGGAGGGCCTTGCGGACAGCGTCGACAGCGTCGTCCGGACCGACGGTCAGGGCGATGACTTCGGCATCGTCTGCTTCTTCGGCGAGGGTCAGTGCGAGTTCGACGGGGTATTCGTCGAGCTCCGACAGCAGGCCGTCGCTTTCGCGGTCGACGGTGTTGTCATCGAGGAATTCGGGATCGCCGGCGGCGTCCGGAACGTACTTCACAAAAGTAACAATCCGCATGGGGTTGTCATCCTTCCTGAGGATTCGCGGTTTCCCGCGATCTTCGGTTGTTCGAAGGTGCTGTTCTTCGATCGTATCAATCAAAAAACAAGGTTTTTCTTACCGTTTTCTCTGGTTTGGCTGCGCCGAGATCCTGTGGCGTGTTCCACATGGTCCCCGGCTGCCGCCTCAGATCCGCTCAAACACAGCGGCCAGTCCCTGTCCGCCGCCGATGCACATGGTTTCGAGCCCGTACTGGGCGTCGCGACGGTGCATTTCGTGCGCCAGGGTTGCTAGAATCCGCCCTCCTGTCGCACCGACCGGGTGGCCGAGCGAAATTCCGGATCCGTTGACGTTCATGCGTGAGAAGTCGCTGGATTCGGGTATTTCGCCGTCTGCGGGGAACTCTCCAAAGCCCCACTCGCGGGTGACCGCGAGTGCCTGGGCGGCGAAGGCCTCGTTGAGTTCTATGAGGTCGATATCGGCAAGTCTGAGGTCGGCCCGCTCGAGGGCCGATGCTGTTGCGGAGACGGGGCCGATGCCCATCCGGGTGGGGTCAACCCCGGCCTGCGCCCACGACACCAGGCGCACCATGGGGGTCAGACCGAGTTCGTGTGCCCTGTCCAGGGTGGTGACGATGCAAGCTGCCGCACCGTCGTTCTGGCCGGATGCGTTGCCGGCGGTCACGGTCGCGTTCGGGTCCTGCCTGCCCATGATGGGACGCAGTTTTCCGAGTTTTTCTGCCGAGGTGCCGGGCCGGATGTGTTCGTCGGCCGTCACCTGATGTTCGGGGGTCTTGCGGTCCGCCGGAATTGTGATCGGCACGATTTCGTCGGCAAAGCGCCCGCCCTCAACGGCGGCTGCTGCCCGGCGGTGGGATTCGACGGCCAGGGCGTCCTGTTCTTCCCTGCCGATGCCGTAGTCGGCGCGGAGGTTTTCGGCGGTTTCGATCATGCCGCCGGGAACGGGGTGGTTTTTGCCGCCGGCGGTGGTGCGGCCGCGCGTGAGTCCGTCCTTGAGGTTGATGCCGGGGGTCTTCACGCCGAAGCGGATCTCTTCGGTGTAGAACGGTGCGCGGCTCATGGATTCAGCGCCGCCGGCGATGACGACCGTGGCTGCTCCCGTGGCGATTTCGCCGGCCGCCAGGAGAACCGAGTAGAGCCCGGAGCCGCAGCGGCGGTCAACCTGCGAACCGCCGGCGTTCAGCGGCAGTCCCGCGTTGAGTGCTGCCACGCGGCCGAGCGCCGGGGCTTCCGTCGTGGGATAGCAATTGCCGAGGATGACGTCGTCGACGGCGTCACCGGGCAGACCGGAAGTCTTCATGAGTCCCGCGATGACCTCAGAGGCGAGGTCTTCGACGGGCACGTCCCTGAACTGCCCGCCGAAAGCACCGACCGCGGAGCGGACGGGTGAGCAGATCACGATGTCGGTCAATGAATCCCCTTGGGTTCTGTTCTGTGTCGCTCCCCACAATAGAGGGCTGGGGCACTCTGCGCGACACCGGGTAGAACGATCGTTTGAAATTCTGCGGCAACGTTATAAGCGCACCCCGCCTGATCTGCGGGTTTGCTGTTGTCTCCGTTGTGTATCGAGTGCCAAGAATCTTTCGCAGAGCTGTTCCGCTCGGCCAGATTGTCTGAGAGGATGACTCAAGTTTCCGTTGACCGCAATGAAGGGGTCTGCGCATGCAACAGCTGTCAAAGCTGCTCGGCAGAGTGCTGAGTGTCATCACTGCGCTCGTCATCATCGTCATGATGCTGCACGTCGTCATCAACGCGCTTTCGCGCTTTTTCTTCTCCACACCCATCTACGGCACAAACGAGATCGCGGGATTCTGGTATCTGCCGATCATTGCCCTTCTGGGCATACCGGTCGCTCAACTGCAGCGCGAGCACATTGTCGTGGCACTTCTGCTGGACCGCATGAGTGCTCGTGCCGCCGGCTGGTGCATGCTCTTGGCGAGTCTGGCCACAGCGGCAGTGTGTGCGGGCTTTGCGTGGTTCGGCCTGCACCGCGCGGTCGAGCAGATGGAGCTCGGGGCGACAGCCGGGGTGACCACGATCATTACGTGGCCGGTGTTCTTCCTCCTGCCCGTTGTGTTCGGACTGATGACGCTCATCTGCGTCCTTGAGGCCATCACCTATTTCCGTGCCGTGCTGTCAGACGAACCTGAACAGGTCTACGTTTCAGAAGTCGAAAAGGAAATCGCGGAAGTCGAGCACGCCGAAGGGGTTGAGCACGGCGAGACCGAGCAGCGCAGCACGGAGGTTCGGTCATGACCATGACAACACCCCTACCCGAAAAAGCCGGCCGACCGCGCATCAGCGCCGGTCCCGGCACCTCGTTCCTTCCGCGCAACACGCGCTTCAGGCCGCGCAGCATGGGAGTCATGCTCGTCGGCACGGCGCTGCTGATAGGCACGATCGTCGGCTTCTTCCTGTCGCCGACCGCGCCGATTGCCGGCGCGTGGTGCATCGGAATGATGCTGGTGCTCATGTTCTTGGGTGTTCCCGTGGCAGCAGCGCTTGCCATCCCGTCGATCATCGGCGTCTACGGTCTTTCCGGGATTCCCGCGACCGTCAACATCCTCGCCACGACGCCGTATACGGCCACCGCAAAGTGGACCTATTCGGTGCTGCCGCTGTTCATCTTCATGGGCATGCTCCTGTCCCAATCGGGGCTGACGCAGAAGATCTACCGGGCTACCGACCGCTGGTTCTCATGGCTGCCCGGCGGTCTGGCCATCGGCGCAACCGCGGCCGGTGCTGGACTGTCGTCAGTGTCAGGTTCGACTATCGGCATGACCTACGCCCTGGGACGGGCCGCGATTCCGGAAATGCTGCGCGCCGGCTACGACAAGCGGGTAGCGCTCGGTTCGGTCATCGTTGCGGGTCTGCCCGGCAACCTCATTCCGCCGTCCATCCTTCTGGTGGTCTACGCCGGCATCGCCTCGGTGCCGGTGGGCCCACAGCTGGTGGCCGGTGCGGTGCCCGGTCTGCTGGTCGCGGTGTTCGTCGCGCTGTTCATCCTTCTGCTCGGCATCGTGTCGCCAAAGCTCGTGGGCAGGGGTGGCGATCGTGGTCCCTCCGCCACATGGGCACAGCGGCTCAGTTCACTCGGTGAAGTGTGGGGCTTCCCCGTCATCCTCGTGGTGCTGTTCGGCGGAATGTTCTCCGGTGCTTTCACCCCGACGGAAGCCGGTGCCGCAGCGGCACTTACGGCGCTCATCATCACCCTCATCGAGCAGCGTGGGAGCAAGCCCTTTGCCTGTGTTGGCAGGGCTGCGCTTGCCACCGTCAGCGCGTCCGCCGCGATCTTCTTCATCATGATCGGGGCGGAAATGCTCACCCGCCTGCTGGCGATTACGGGCCTGGCGGAGATCCTCACCGGCTTTGTCACCGGTCTGGGTCTGTCACGAGTGGGATTCCTGATGGTGCTCATCCTGCTCTACCTGGTGATGGGCATGTTCTTCGACACTCTGGCGATGATGCTGCTGACCGTGCCGATTCTGCTTCCGGCTGTCGAGGCGATGGGCGTGAACGCGCTGTGGTTCGGTGTGTTCGTGGTGCTGCTCGGCGAAATCGGCATGATCACCCCGCCGGTGGGCATCCTGTCCTACATCGTGCACACAATCGCGAAGAAGCCGGACGTCAACCTCGGCACTGAGATCAGCCTGGGCGATGTTTTCCGCTCGCTCGTCTGGTTCTTGCCGATCCCGCTTCTGTTCTTGGTTTTCATGATCGCGTTTCCGCAGGTCGCCGAATGGCTGCCCGGTCTGCTTGAGTCCGCAGGAGGACGATGATGACACGCTTTCGCACGATGAGGATGCTCGCCGCGGTCTGCACCGTTGGGGCTGTGGTCCTGACCGGGTGCGCCGGTTCGGTAGCCGGAGGCGCGCTGTCAGGGGAGGGCTCGGGCACCGGCTATGCCTACGGGGCTTCCCAGGACGAGGTGCTCGAGACGATTGCAGACCTCCCTCCCGTCACACTGACCTACCAGCCGTCGGAAGCCTCCCCGAAGCTCAAAGAGATTGAGTCCGCCCCTCAGTGGGCGCAGGAGATCAGAGAACGCTCCGGCGGCAAGATCACAATCAAAATCGTCTACGGCCAGGCGATTGCCGGCTACGGCGAAGTGTTCGACGCACTGGCGGACGGCCGCCTCGATTTGGCGTACACGCTGCCGGCCTATCTGCCGCAGGAATTCCCGGCTGCCGGAGCGGTCGGCGATCTGCTGTCGGAAGCCGACCCGTCGCCGTTCGTCGGCGAAATGGTCGCCAATGCCGCCTCCACCGAGATCGGCTGGGGCTCGCAGAAAGTCCTGGAGCAGTACGAAAAGAAAGGCGTCTACCCGCTCAACCCGGTTTCCGCCTCGGGAAGCTACTCCAGCCAGTGCAACACGGACGGCTTCGGAACTGACGACTACGGCGGCCGCCAGATCCGCGTGGGTGCGCGTTCGCAGGTCGGCTACGTGAAAGCTCTTGGCGGCACACCCCTGTCCCTGGACTACACGGAAACCTACGAAGCCCTGCAGCGCAAGACAATCGACTGCACACTGGGGCAGATGGTGCCGTCGGCAGAAGCCGGGCTGTTCGATGTGGCGCCCTACACGGGATACCTGACAGACACCTCGGCGCCCCGCGCAGTTGGTGCAGTCATCGCCGGACAGCGGTTCGGCACCCTGCCGCTGGCGTACAGGCAGATCATCTTCGACAGCTACAGCGGGTCCTTCCAGGGGCAGATGAACCGTTCGATCGGTGCCAACCGCCTGGGCGTCGAGACGATTCACGCCCAGGGCGGGAAGATCGAACCGCTGGAAAAGCCGCTGCAGGCAAAGCTCAAAGCGTTCAACCGGGAGCTTGCCGGGGGCGTGGAAGAGGCGGGTCTGCTCGAAGAGGGAACCGAGAAGCGCTTCGCCGAAGTGCTCGAAAAGTGGCAGAAGAAAGCCGAAGAGCTCGGCTACTCCGACGGGGGAGACTTCGGCACGATGGATGAGTGGTACGACCGCGACACGGACTATGTGCCCTTCGGTGAAGCCGTGTACGAAGAGGTCATTCTGCCGCACCGTCCTGGCGGAATCAGCGGCAAGGAGAACGTGAAGTAGTAGTGCGCGGACAACGAGGGGCGGCGTGCCGAGTGCACGACGCCCCTTACAGTCGCGTTGGGCCATTCTGCTGCGGGCTGCTTGGTTCAGAGGGTGGGGACGTCTTCCAGGAGCGCCTTCGTGTAGGCGTGCGAAGGTGAGCGGAGCACCTCGTCGACGGGACCGAAGTCGACGATTTCGCCCTTGTTGAGCACCGCAATGTCGTCGGCAATGTGCCGGGCGAGTGTGATGTTGTGGGTGACGAACAGCATTGCCAGACCGCGTTCCACCTTGAGCCGGTGCAGCAGGCCGATGATCGAAGCCTGAACCGACACGTCGAGGGCGCTCGTGACCTCGTCGCACACCAGCACATTCGGCGCGTTGACGAGCGCCCGGGCAATGGCTGCGCGCTGACGCTCACCACCGGAAAGGTCGCCGGGCCGGCGGTCGTAGAACGTCCGGCCCAGCCGCACCGCGTCAAGTGCCTCCTCGACAAAGCCGCGACGCTGCGCCGGTGTCAGGTCGCGGTTCATCTCAAGCGGAACCGTCAGCGATTCGCCGATTGTGCGGCGCGGGTTGAGCGACGAATACGGCGACTGGAACACGTACTGCAGGCCCTGGAGCTGTTTGACGGAGCGTTTGCGGGTGCTGTTCGGCAGGACGTCACCGTCTAGACTCACCGAGCCGGTGTAGTGGTCGATAAGGCCCGCAATTGAGCGCGACAGCGTGGTCTTCCCGGAGCCCGATTCACCCAGGAGCATGGTGCAGCGCCCCGGCTGAAGCTCCATGTTGATGCCGCGCAGCACCATGTTCGAACCGTAGGAGAGCTTGAGATCGCGAACCTCGAGGGCTGGAACCTCGGCAGCGTCGGCTTCCGCCGCGGTGGGGATGCCGCCGCTTGCGGTGCTCGCATCTGTCCCGCCGATTGTCTTGCGGCCGGCAAGGTCTGGAACCGATGCCAGCAGTCGCTGCGTGTAGGGGTGCTGGGGGTCGTGCAGAACCTGCTCGACCGGGCCCTCCTCGACGATGTCGCCGCGCAGCATGACGGCCACGCGGTCGGTGACATCGGCGACGACGGCGAGGTCGTGGGTGATGTAGATGCCGGCAACCCCGTGTCGCTTGGTCATCTGCTGAATCGTGTCGAGCACGTGAGCCTGCGTGGACACATCCAAGCCGGTGGTCGGCTCATCGAGGATGAGGACGTCGGGGAACATGGCGAACGCCATCGCAATGCCGATGCGCTGCTGCTGACCGCCGGACAGCTGGTGCGGCCATCGTTTCTGGTATTCCCGGTCCGAAGGCAGGCCGACGTCTTCGAGCACTTCAGCAACACGGGCAGCGCGCTCCCGTTCGGAATCCCCGTAGCCGTGGATGTCGAGCACTTCCCGGATCTGGTCACCCACGCGGATCGCGGGGTTGAGCGAAAGCGCGGGGTCCTGGGGAATGTAGGCAATGCGCTCGCCGCGCAGGAACCGGGTTTCGTCATCGTTCAGCTCTTCGACCACGATCTTCTCGCGGCCTTCGCTGGGCGTGTTCGGGTAGATCGTGGACGTTCCGCCGGTCTGCAGCAGACCTGCCCGGAAATGCCCCATAGCAGCAAGGCCCGCGGTGGTTTTGCCCGAGCCGGACTCGCCGACCAGCCCGAGCATTTCACCTCGGCGAACCGTCAGGTCGATGCCGTGGAGGATCTCCTTGCCGCCGACGGCTTCGACGCGCAGGCCGCGCATTTCGAGAACATTGGGATGTTTCGTCATCACTGCTCCACATTCGTCGAGGCCGTGGCGCGGGCAATCGCGTCCGCCAGCAGGTTGGTGCCGATCGTCAGAACCGCAATGGCAA
Source organism: Brevibacterium sp. HMSC22B09 (assembly GCF_001806795.1). Lineage (NCBI taxonomy): Bacteria > Bacillati > Actinomycetota > Actinomycetes > Micrococcales > Brevibacteriaceae > Brevibacterium > Brevibacterium sp. HMSC22B09. Next base: position 29,164 of record NZ_KV786018.1, read on the forward strand.
TGACGGAGAGCAGAACTCCCCACGGCTGGACGGTCAGGGCGATCCGGTTTTCGTTGATCATCAGGCCCCAGTCGGCCTGCGGCGGCTGCATGCCCAGCCCCAGGAAGGACAGCGATGCGATTGCGCCGATCGAGTAGGTCAGGCGCAGACCGGCTTCGACGGACATGGGACCGGTGATGTTCGGCAGGATTTCGCGCCCGATGATCTTCCAGCGCGGCACCGCGTACATTTCCGCCGCCCGAATGTAGTCCTCGCTGATGACGCTCAGAGTGGCCGAACGGGCAACACGGGCGATGCGGGGAGCGTGGGTCAGGCCGATGACGAGCACGAGCACCCAGCCCTTCGGCCCGGCGATCGTCACGGCCAGCAGGGCGAAGACCAGCTGCGGTACGGCGAGGAACACGTCGTTGATGCGCATGATGAGCGAATCGACGGCCCCGCCGGCGTAGGCGGCGAGCATGCCGAACACGGCGCCGACGACCATGCCGAGCGCCGTTGCCAGAACGGAGTAGACGAGCAGCAGCAGGCCGCCCGCAAGGAAGCGCGATCCGACCGAGCGGCCGAGGTTGTCAGTGCCGAACAGGCCGTGGTTCGAGAAGGGCTTGCCGACGAACTCGTACGGGGTCACGCCCGTGATGGGCGCTGCCAGCAGCGGTCCGAGGAGTGCCAGCGCCACGACGGTGACGGTGATGATCACGCCGATCTTGCCCTCGCGCTGCGCCCAGATGCGCTTGAGGACGTGCGGGGGACGGCTGAGGGATTCTTTGACGCCTTCGTCTGCCGGCGTGAGGCTCTGCTGATCTGACATGATCACTTCCTCAGCTTCGGGTTGGTGACGATGCCGACGATGTCAGCCAACAGGTTGACCACGATGTACACGATTGCCACGAGCAGGGTGATGGCCTGAACCACTTGGACGTCGCGGTAGGTGACCGCGTCGATGAGTGCCTGTCCGATGCCGGGGTAGCGGAAGAGGAACTCGACGACCACAACGCCGCCGGCCAGCCAGGCCAGTTGGATGGCGATGACCTGCGCGACTGGGCCGATGGCGTGGGGTACTGCGTGGCGCAGGATGACGGTGCGTTCGGGAACGCCCTTGAGCCTGGCCATTTCGACGTAGCCGGAGTCGAGCACCTCCGCCATCGTCGTTCGCATCATGCGGGCGATATACGGTGCGACGACCAGGGCCAGGGTGAGTGTGGGCAGGATCAGCTGCAGCGGCAGCTTCCAGACCGGTGTTCCCGGTGGAGACATCGTCACTGCCGGCAGAATGGGGAAGACTGTCGTTGCAAAAATGGTGATGAGGCCGACACCGACAACGAACTCCGGCATGGCCGCGAGGATCAGCGTGACCCACGTGATGGCCGAATCGCGGCGCTTGCCGCGGTGAATGGCCGACACAATGCCGAAGAACAGGCCGACCGGGACGGACACGACGGCTGCCAGCAGCATGAGGATGATCGAATTGCCGATGCGCGGAGCCAGCAGCTGTGAAACCGGACCGCCGGTGGCCGCTGACGTGCCGAAGTCTCCGGTGAAGAGGCCTCCCAGCCACAGGAAGTACCGGACGACGGCCGGCTTGTCGAGGTCCATCTGCTCGCGCAGCGCGGCGAGCCTTTCCGGTGTGGCCTGCTGGCCGAGGATGGCCCGGGCGGGGTCACCCGGCAGGAGCAGGGTGGCTGCGAAGATGATGACGGAGATCGCCAGCAGCACGAAAATGCTGATGAGCAGTCGTTTGAAGATGAGCTGTGCCATGGTGTCGCCTATGCCTGCGCAATCCACACGTCGCGGAACCGGAAGCCGGAAAGCGGGATGCCGGTGGCGTCTTCCTTCAGGCCGCCGACGTATTTCTGGTAGGCGTCGACCTGGTTGGCGAAGCCCCAGATGATGTATCCGCCTTCGTCGTACTGCTGCTTCTGGCCCTCCTGGATGATCTTCTTGCGCTTTTCGGGATCGGTTTCGGCTTGGATTCGCTTGACGATGTCGTTTGTCTTTTCGCTGGCCCAGTTGGTTTCGTTGAACGGGGAATTGTCCATGAGGCACTGATCCGCCTGCGGGGCGAAGTTGCGGGTGTACCAGAACGACTGCGCGAAATCCCACTTCAGGTAGTTGTCGCCGAAGAACGTGGTGGTGTCCACCCGGCGGATTTTGATGTTAATGCCGGCGTCGCGGGCCTGTTGGGCGAAGACCTGGGCGGCTTCGACAGTGCCGGACTGGATGGGCGCGGTGACCAGCTCAACCGTGAGGCCGTCGGGATGCCCGGCCTCAGCTAGCAGCTTCTTGGCCTTCTCGACGTCGCGGCGCCGCTGAGGGAACTGCTTGGGGTAGTCGGGGTCGTAGACGCCGAACATGTCGTTGCCCACCTGGCCGTAGCCGGAGAGCACCTGGTTGACCATCTGCTCGCGGTCAATAGCCAAGCGGAAGGCTTGGCGAACGCGCTTGTCGTCAAACGGCGCCTTGTCCACCCGCATGGTGAAGGGAAGCCACATGCCGGTCTCGGAGTTGAGGATCTTCATGCGCTCGTCAGCTTCGATGACCTCGACCAGCGACACGGGAATCTGTGCCACACAGTCCACCTGGTTGGACAGCAGGGCGTTGATGACGGCGTCAGTGTCGTTGAAGTTCAGCAGTTCGATTTCGTCCAGGTGGGGTGTTCCGTCCCAGTAGTGCGGATTCCGCTCCAGCACGGTCGACAGTGCCGGTTCGAAGGACTTGAGCATGAACGGACCCGTGCCGACGGGCTTCTTCGGGTCGTAGTCGGCCGGGACGATCGATGTGGCGTAGTGCGACATGGGGTCGTCGAAGACGCTGTTGGGTGCGCTGAAGCGGAACTCGACTTCGTATTTGCCCTTGGCGTGCATTGTGTCGAGCGTTGAGAGCACGGCCGCGTTCGTCTTCGGGTCGTCGGGGTCGCGAATGCGGTCATAGGAGGCGATGACGTCTTCGGCAGTCATTTCGCGACCGTCGGAGAACTTCACGCCCTCGCGCAGCTTGGCCGTCCACACGGTTGCGTCTTCGTTGGGCTCTACCGATGTGGCCAGGCGGTATTCGACTTCGTAGTCGTGGCCGCGGGCGATGAGGCCCTCGTACATATTCTGCTGGCGGCAGATGTCGGTGGTGTTGACAGAGATGTGTGCATCCACGGTGTCGGCTGATGTTCCTCCCGTCAGCCCCACCCGCAGTCTGCCGCCCTTAACGGGTTTCGACAGATCGAACTCAGGAGTCGTATTCACGCCGCAGGCACTGAGCATGCCGGCCGCACCGACGGCTGTTGCTGTTCCGAGTAGGCGGCGACGGCTGATACGACGGCCAAAGAGCTCTGTGCCGTTTTTGGTCGCCATCATTCGCCTGCTTTCACATTATCTGAGTTACCTTGGCGAAAATCACGGTAACACGATAGGCGGCTTCGCGGGTGAGGCTTCCGGCCATTCGGAAGTCACTGCACGAAAAGCGCCCGCCGGCCGTTTCCGTCCGACGGGCGCTGCTTTCAGGCGCGATGTGCGTATCAAAGATCAGCGCTGGAGCCTCACATCGAGATTGAACGGCCCAGCCAGGCGGGCGATTCTTCGATCAGCGGCTGCAGGCGCTCGAGCACCTCGTCGGGGAAGTCGGCAGCGCGTCCGGCCTTCTGGTCGACGTGCAGGCACATGACTTCCTCTGTGAACAGGAGGTCATCGCCGTGGAACATTTCGTAGGCGATGTGCAGCTTCTTGCCGGCGGCGCCGACCACGCGCGGACGTACCTCGACTTCCGCGCCCAAGCCGATTTCCCGCAGATACCGCAGGTGGGTCTCAACCGTGTAGAGCGAACATCCGGTGCTCTTGCGGTACTCCTCATCCAACCCGATGTCGATCATGAGCTGATCCGTGGCAAAACCGCAGATGAGCACGTAGTAGGCCTCTGACAGGTGCCCGTTGTAGTCGATCCATTCCTGCTTGATCTCAGTGCGGTACGGGGTGATCGCGGTCATGCGTCCTCCTGGGTGCAGGTCGGGTGGGTCTGCTGGAAATCACGAGGTGCCAGCTGCCCGGGTCTGCTCAGGCTACTTCACGGAAGGTCAGGCAGGGTTCGTCGGCGACCTTCGGCAGGAGGGTTTCCATCATGTCGGTCACGGACTGCGGGGTTTCCGTACCGTGCTCCCACACCTGGAAACCGGCGCGGTGGAAGAACGTGGCGCGCTCCTGCGGGATCTGCGTGATCAGACGGCAGCGGGTGGGCAGGCCCGCCTGTTTGAGGATCTGCGGGGCCATGCCCAGAAGAACGGTGCCCAGGCCTTTGCCCCGGAAGTCCGGATCGGTTGCCAGGCCGCGGATGAAAAGCGCTGTGGGGCTCTGCTCCTGCTGGTTGCCGGAGCTGAAGTCAACCGCTGTGACAACGAGGGCGGCGACGATTTCGCCTTCTTCGTTGAGCGCTACAAGACCGGCGTCCTGGTCTCCCACGTGAAACGGAACGAGCGTCTTCGAGTCCGGGTCGGGCGTTGGTGCAAGACCCGTGATGAGTGCTTCGACGTCATCGCTGAGTTCGGGTGTGAGCAGCTCGAAGGTGAAGCTGGCCGCCATGAGCGCCTCCGCATAGCGGCGGTGTCGCGCGGCGACCTTATCTGCCTGCAGTCCGGGGTACAGCATGCTTCGAGATTACGGCGTGAGCCGCGTGCACTGAGGCGGGGCCTGCCCCTCAGGTTCTGAGCGCCCAGTGGTATAAGCAGCGCCAGTGCACACGTAGACTGTGCGGCATGGGAAAGAAGTCCAGGAAGTCATCAAAAGACGTCATTGCCAAGCGCCTCGCAAAAGCCCAGGCCGCAGCCTTTGTGCCCCGCCCCTACGAGGGTCTGCCGTTTGAGGTCGACATCGTCAGCCTCAAGGAGCTCGTGCCGGCGGCAACCGCCACGGCCAAGCTGAAAGACGAATTCGGCGGCGACGAAGTCGTCATCGCCTCACTCCTTCCTTCCGCCTGGCAGGCGCACAAGCGCCACGACGGTGTCATCTTCGGCGGCCTCCAGGTGGCAGTGTCCAGCCCCGACCCCTCACGTGACCTTGCAGCGGCACTGCTGGAAGTCAAAGACATGGAACCCGGCAGCTTCGTTGCTGCGACCAGCAGTCCCGGCCAGGGTCCGCGCCTGCAGGACATTCTCGACCTTGACGCTCCGTTCAAGGTTCGCGTCCACGAAACCTTCGACTACTGGCTTCCGCAGGACGGTTCGCTTGACGGTGACGAAGACACCCAGGCGGCCATCGAACAGGCCAACAACCTCATCAGCCCCACTGACAAGCTCGTCGAAGCTGAGGGCGCCTACTGGACCGAAATGGGTGACGGCCGCTACGTCCGCTGGGCGATCGGCGAAAACGAAGACACCGTCATGGACGCCCTGGCTCGCCTGCACGCGGACGGCAAGAACACCCTCGGCGGCATCGGCCGCTACCTGGGCACCTTCCGCACCCAGGGCATCGTCATCCCGGTGTGGGAAGTCGGCGCCGATGTTACCGCCGACGACGTCGACGCTGTCCTCGGCGAATTCGCCGAAATCCTGGCCCAGGCGCTGAAGAACACGGAACCGCTCAGCGCTGATGAGCGCCGTGCACGTGCCGGAGTCGTGTCGCGACAGCTGACCATCCGATGACAGACACCCTGCGCTTCGGGTTCCTGGGCCCAGCGGCAACCTTCACGGAAGCCGCGCTCCTGCGCCTGATCGCCGATCGCGGTTTTGCCGACGCGCAGCGCATCCCCGCACACAGTGTGGACGAAGCGCTCGCGGCGGTGGCCGCCGGCGACCTTTCGGGGGCAGTTGTGCCCATGGAGAACTCGGTCGAAGGCGGGGTGCCCGCAACGCTTGATGCGCTCACCCGGCACGGGGAGCTGCAGATTGTTGCCGAAACCCTCATCGACGTCCGCTTTGTGCTCGCGGCGCGCCCCGGAACGCAGCTGAGCGACATCACTGCCTTCGGCACGCACCCCCACGCGGAAGCACAGACACGCGGCTGGGTGGCTGGGCACCTGCCCGGTGCAACCTACGTGCCGGCTTCGAGCACCGCTGCCGCCGCACAGACCGCCGCCGAAGACGGCAGTGACTATCAGGCGGCCGTATGCCCGGCTCTTGCCGCCCAGCGGTACGGGCTTGAGGTCCTCGCCGATGACATCGGCGATCGCCATGACACCGTCACTCGTTTCGTTCTGGTGCGCAAACCCGCCGCAATGCCTCCTGCCACGGGGGCAGACAAGACCACGATCGTCGCAGCACTGGCATCAGACCGTGCGGGGTCGCTGCTTGAACTGCTCGAACAGTTCTCTACTCGCGGAGTCAACCTCGCCCGCATTGAATCGCGGCCGACCGGCGACGGGCTGGGCCTGTACCAGTTCTCGCTCGACCTCGTGGGGCACGTGGCTGAACCGCGGATTTCGGAGGCGCTCGCCGGTGTGCACAGGCTTGCCAGGCGTGTGCAGTTCCTTGGGTCCTATCCAGCGGCGGAGTCCTCGGTCGAGCCGGTGGATCCGCGAATGACCGCAGACTGCTTCGAGGCGGCTGACGCGTGGGTTGAAGGAATCCGCTCCTACCTCAGCTGAGCAGGCCAAACACGCGCGTGTAATCTCCGCCACAGCGCTGTCTTAAACCGTCACATGATTTCATGAGGCCTCATCCGGTGGCCCACAATCGTCGCCGGAGGTTTCATGATCACAATCGACGGTGTCAGTCGCACCTATGGCAGCGGGGAATCCGCGGTTCACGCGCTGCGCGATGTTTCCCTGCACGTTGAGCAGGGCAGCATTTTCGGTGTTGTCGGCCAGTCCGGCGCTGGTAAGTCCACTCTTCTGCGCTGCGTCAATGCGCTTGAACGTCCTGACAGCGGGACCGTGACAGTCGGGGATCACCCCATCAGCTCCCTGCGCGGGCGCAGGCTTTCGGAAGCACGCCACGACATCGGGATGGTCTTCCAGCACTTCAACCTCGTGGGCAACCGCACCGTGGCCGACAACGTCGACTTCGCGCTCGAAGCCGTCGGTCAGCCGCGCGCCAAGCGTCGCCAGCGCGTTGGTGAGGTCCTTGAGCTCGTGGGCCTGTCTCACCGCGCAGACCACTACCCACGCCAGCTGTCCGGCGGACAGCGCCAGCGCGTCGGCATCGCCCGGGCGCTGGCAGCTCAGCCCAAGGTGCTGCTCAGCGACGAGGCCACCAGCGCGCTCGACCCTGAAACCACCCGGTCGATTCTCGACCTCATCAAAAAGCTCAGCGTCGAACTCGACCTGACCGTCCTCCTCATCACCCACCAGATGGACGTGGTCAAGCGCATCTGCGATTCTGCTGCGCTCATGGAAGACGGTGCTGTGCAGGAAACCGGAACTCTGCCGGAGCTCATCAGCTCGCCCGGCAGCCGGATCGCAGACGAACTGTTCCCCGTTGGTGCCTACGCGCCGGTCCCGGGACACGAAATCGTCGACGTAACCTACTTCGGAAGCGAAGCCACCGACGGCGCGGTCGTCAAACTCGCTCGTGAACTCGACATCGACGTATCGATCCTCGGCGCTGCGCTGGAAACCGTTGACGGCAAGCAGGTGGGCCGCACCCGCCTGGCGGTGCCCGGTGATGTTCGGCAGGCCCAGGCGGTCGTCGAGAACTTCCGTTCGCGCGGACTCGTGGCCTGGCGTGCGCAGGAACAGGGAGGTGCGGCATGACCGACATCAACAACCCCGACTTCTGGCCTCAGCTGTTCAGCGTTCTGTGGAAGGGCACCCAGGAAACCCTGTTCATGGGGTCGGTGGCAATGTTCTTCACCCTCCTGGTGGGGCTGCCGTTGGGCATTGTGCTCGTCGCAACCGAAAAGGACGGCTTCCTCGCTGCACCGTTCGGCCAGCGCTGGCTGGGCGCAATCATCAACTGGGTGCTCGGATTCGTCGTCAACGTCGGCCGCTCCGTGCCGTTCATCGTGCTCATGATCGCGCTCATTCCCACAACGCGCTTCGTCATGCAGGTGTTGACCGGCCGGGCGACGTTCATCGGCACGGAAGCTGCAACGGTTCCGCTGACGCTGGTGGCCATCCCGTTCTTCGCCCGCATGGTCGAAATCGCGGTGCGCGAAGTCGATCCCGGCCTGTTGGAAGCTGCTGAATCCCTCGGCGCGTCCCGGTGGCTGACGATTCGCCGCGTCATCATGCCCGAAGCGACACCGTCGATCATTCTGGGCACAGCGACGACCCTGACCTCGATCATCAACTTCTCGGCGATGGTCGGCACCGTGGGCGGCGGTGGTTTGGGCCAGGTTGCGATCACGTACGGACACCAGATGTACTCGCCGATTCACATGGTCGCAGTCATCATCATCCTGTTCGTCCTGGTGCAGATTATCCAGACGGCCCTGAGCTTCATCGCCAAGCGGTACGGGCGGGCCAAGCCCCGCCACCGCGGCTTCTTCAGCCGTCAGATCTGACGGCGTGCAGACAAACACACAGAAAAACCCACCTAAGGAGAAACATGAAGGTATCGGCTCGCCGCGGCATCATCGCCGCAGTCGCTGCTCTCAGCCTCACACTGTCCGCCTGCGGCGGCGGTGCACAGAAGTCAGAAGACGCATCGCTGGACACCCCGCTGAAGGTCGGCGCTCTGGCCGTCCCGGCCGGTGAAATGCTCACCCACGTGGCTGACGAACTCGCCGAAAAGGAAGGCATCAACGTCGAGTTCGTTGAGTTCAACGACTACAACACCCCCAACCCGGCGCTGTCGGACGGTTCGATTGATGCGAACCTGTTCCAGCACCAGGACTTCCTCGACACCTACAACGAGGAAGCCGGCGGTGACCTCGAATCGGTTGGCGAAATCTACCTGCCGGCGGCTGCCTTCCACTCGAAGAAGTACAAGTCGCTCGACGAACTCCCTGATGGTGCTGTCGTGTCGATCCCGAACGACCCGACGAACGAAGGCCGCGCCCTTGAACTGCTGCAGGAAGCCGGCGCGATCAAGATTGAGGACGGAGCAACCAAGCCCGACGGCATCACCGAGAACAAGAAGAACTTCAAGTTCCAGGAAGTCGACAACGCGAGCCTTCCGCGCACGCTTGTAGACGATGACGCCGCCTTTGTCACCTCGTCCTACGCCATCCCGGCGAAGCTGACGAAGGACACCATCATCGCGACCGAGGAAGAGGGTTCGAAGTACTACAACGTGCTTGCCACTCGTCCCGAGCTCAAGGATGACGAGCGCATTCAGAAGCTCCACAAGATCCTGACCTCGCAGGACATGGCTGACTTCATCAACGAAAAGTGGGACGGCCTCATCCTGCCGAACGTTCAGTAAGACACTCGCTGTCAGAAGCGACGGAAAGGGGCCGCGGGAGTTTTCCCGCGGCCCCTTTCTGTGTGCTCCCTCCGGTCTGAAGCCGGTCTGTCAGTGCAGCTTGATGCTCAGCCCCTGGATCTGCTCGTAGGGGTTGAGCGTCATCGTCACGGTGCGGCTTCCGAGCGTTCCGGTCACGGTCCACTTCGCCGACGAGGCGCCTGTGAAGTGAGGCTCGTTGGGCTCCTTTTCGACTTCTCCCGTGTGCTCGCGGGCGGCAGCCCACGCGGCCAGGCGCTCCTGGCGCGGCTGGTCGAGGTCGACATTCATGGAGAAAACCCCGTCAGCCGCACTGTCGTCGCCGGTGCGGATCATGTTCTCAGCAATGCGGACCAGCTCCAGAGCGCGATCGCTGGGGCCGAATGCGCTGACAGAGCGAACGGGGAAAACCATCCCTGCTCCCGGCCTCGTGGGGGTCGCGGTTGGTGCCTCTGCGCGCGGCCACACGGGGCTGGAGGGGCCCTCGTGGCGCTGAACTGCGAGCCCGGCTTCGAGAGCCTTGGCTGTGACGGCTTCCGTAGGGTAGCCGGTCAGCGCGGTGAACAGGATGACTCCCGTGCGGGTGGCCGCGTGCCACCGCATGTGCAGACCGAAACCGGGGTAGCCGCCGGAATGCCCGGCGAAGCTGCCGAACCGGGTGTCGAAATAGCAGCGCAGGCCCAGTCCGTAGCCGCCGCTGACCGCGAAGAGCTCAGGGCCACCGTGGGCGGCGTCAGATGTCCCGTGCGTGATTTCCATGGCCCGCACCGGCTGCTGCTGGTCGGCCAGCACTCGCCGCCACAGGCGCACCCGCCGGGGAGTGTCTTCGCCCGTGGCTGCCGCTATTGCACGGAAAGCCGAATCGTCGCCACCAGGGCTGACAGCGTCGATCTGCGCCTGCACCCACACGGCGAGGTCGCCCACGGTCGAAGCGAGTCCGCCGATGGCCGAAAACGCGCCGGGCAGAGAAATGTCCTGCGGTTCGAGCTCGCCATCGCGGTTGCGCCGGTATCCCGTGACCAGCCGATCCGCATCGAGTTTGCGAACATCGAAACCTGAGGACGTCATGCCCAGGGGAGTGAGGAAGACCTCGTCGATGAGCTGTGCGAACGGCTTCTGCGCGGCGCGCTCGATGATGAGTCCGGCGACCGCATAGCCCAGGTTGGCATAGCGGTAGGCCGTGCCCGCCGGGAAGTCGCGGATGACTGGTTCCCCGAGCAGCCGCAGGAAATCCTCTTGAGACATCGATTCCTGGCGGTCTGCCCAGGGATCGTCCGTCGGCAGACCCGATGACATGCGCAGCAGATCGTCAATGACGACGTCCTCAGCCCACCCCGCCTCGGCGAGTTCAGGCACCCAGTCGAGAACAGGATCGTCCATCCTCACCGGCTTTCCCGGAATGAGACCCCTGACCAAACCGGTCAGGGCAGCCGCCGTGAACGACTTCGTGATCGAGGCGACCCGGAAGATCCGGTCCCGGCCCTCCACCTCGTGAAGCTGACCGTCTGAAATGATCCCGAACGCCGTTTCCGGCACCCGGGTGGTCTCCTGGCGGATGGTGTCGACAATGGCTTCGCGTGCGGTCTGCGACAGCACTTTCACAGCTCCTTCTTCGCGGTTTCGGTCGATGCGTCGTCAATGTGGAGGTTGGCATAGGAATCACCGAGGATTTCGTGCAGGCCTTCGTCGTAGCCGATCGTGCGACGGTTGGCGGCAAAGACGTACATGACAATGCCCAGGAGCATCCACGCGCCCAGAATGATGTACTCCGCCGGCCACACCAGCGACGACGATGTTCCGGGAACCAGCGCCCACACGATGACGCCGATAGCGCCCAGACCACCGAGCGCGGGCAGGAACGACAGCTTGGAACGGCGAACCGCATTCGGGTACTTGCGCGGCAGCAGGTACTTGGCGATCACCACCATGAACCACACAACACCCAGGTACACGCCGCCAGTGTCGAGGAACCACACGACGGCGCCCGGACCAAGCCAGCCCAGAGCCAGAGTGACAACGGTCGTCACGATGAGAGCGCGGCCGGGAGTCTGCCGCTTGGGGTTGATGACGGCGAGGCTCGGCGGGAGCAGCTGGCCGCGGGCCATGGCCACGATGATGCGCGAACTGGCTACGAACAGGCCGAGGAAGCTGGTGAGCAGGCCCAGGAACGCGATTGCGTAGGCACCGGTGCCCAGAACGGGGAAGCCGGCCTCAGTGAACGCCGACACGGTGCCCAGGTCCATCTTCGCGACGTCCTGCCACGGCATAACCCACGCGGTTGCGGCAAGAACCGCGGTGTAGAACAGGCCCGCGGTGATGACGGTGAGGACCACCGCACGGCCCACCCGCTTGGGTGAGATCTTTGCGTCTTCGGCAAGGACGGCAACAAGGCCGAAGCCCGCCAGGAAGGTCATACCCGGAATGATGAAGCGCAGAGTGTCAGAAACCGGGGCAGCACCTTCGGCGTAGGCAGGGAAGAAGTTCGACGGCGAGCCGCTGGCGAAGCCCACAACGATCAGTGCTGCGCCGATCAGCACAATCGCTGCGAACATGAACATCTGCACGCGCCCGCCGATCTCAACGCCGAACCAGTTGAGCGCAAACATGAGAAGGGTGAGGATGACGCCGACCGCCAGAACCGGCAGGTACACGGTTTCGCCGTTGATGGTGTAAAGCGGCATCGTCTTCATTGCCGGCACGAAGTTGCTCAGCAGGAAACCGAAGGCGGTGACGTAGAACGCCAGGGACGACACGTAGGCACCCAACAGCATCCAGCCGGTGAAGAAGGCCGGCCCGCGGCCCATCGTGGTGTAGGAGAAGACGACCTCACCGCCGGCGCGGGGGAATGCGGATGTCAGCTCTGAATATGCCAGAGCAACAAAGGAGGCCAGCAGAACGCCGAGCAGCAGGCCGAAGACCATACCGCCGGCGCCGTAGGCGTCCATGAGTTTCGAGTTGGTGTAGATCCAGCTTGTTCCGATGACGCCGGCTACGCCGAACGCCAGAAGCTGGAAAAGACCGAGCGACTTTTTGAGTTCAGCCACGATGTCCTTCCGGGGAAGAGCGCCGGGCTCTTACGGCCGCAGCGCCAGACGATTGGTTCGCCTCATGATACGACGTGCGGTGTGACCTGCATCAATGTGCCCCGGGTGGGGGTTTGAAGCACCGGGCACGAGGTGGCAGGGCACGAGGTGCCTGCCCGGGTTTGTTCTGAGGGCTGGGCTGGTGCGGTGGGTGGGCTGTGGCTGGGTGCGATTCAGCTGTCCCTGCGGGCAAGCCCCTGAACCGGCTCAACTCCCAGGAGTCTGCGCAGCCTCCCCAGGTTCAGCGAGCGGGACTGGGAGATCTTGCGCACGGCAAAGCGGTCGAGTCCGTCTTTTGGCTTGCGGCCGGTCTTTTCGCGCATCCACGCGGTTGTCAGGGCGAGGTCGGCGGCGCGCTCGTCAAAGCGGAACGGCACGAGCCCCGCGCGTGCCATGAACGTGTTGATGGCGTCACGCAGAACATAGGGTTCGGGGTCGGCCACATTGATCGGGCCGTAGGCCTCGGGGTGCTTGAGACCTGCGAGCACGGCGGCGGCCACATTGTCTGAACTGGCCAGCGCTGTTTTCTGGCGGCCGCCTCCCGGAAGTTCGACGAGTCCCTTCTTGCTGGCAAGCGACTGAATGAAGGGGAAATTGCGCCTGTCGCCGGGTCCGTAGACGGGGGCGGGGCGCAGAATGAGGGCGTCCGGGCGCAGGCGGGTGACGACGTTTTCGGCTTCGACCTTGGAGCGTTCGTACTCGGTGGTGAAGCAGTCGAGTTCCGCGGGGCCGCGCTCTTCGTACAGGTCCTTGTAGCCGCGGCGGGGATCGTAGACATCGGCGCATGACAGGTAGATGAAACGCGCCTTGGGGAAGGCATCGAGAACATTGCGGGTCCCCGTGACATTGGCGCCGTGGGCATCGTCCCTCGACAGGTGGGCGCCGCTCACTCCGGCAGCGTGGACGACAGCGGTGAAGTCACGCCCGGCGAAACGGTTATCAGCGGGCACGCGGATGTCCCATTCGACGTGCTCGACGGAATCATCGAGCGGTGCAGACGTCCCAGCGCTCACCGTGGTGTAGCCGGCTTCGCGCAGTGCGGAGATGACGGCGCGCCCAATGCATCCGGAAGCGCCGGTGACAAGAACGGTCATACGCGTAGGTTAACGCGCTTAGACCGCTTTGGCCGGGAAGCCGCGAGTGTCGCCTAGTTGCGGTCGATGTTCTTGCTGACGAGCCCCTCGGCCTCGGAATGGTCGTGGCTCCATTCGGGGGACCGCTTTTCGAGAAAAGCGGTGATGCCCTCCTGGGCGTCATTGAGGACGGCGTTGTCCGCCATAACCCGGCCCATGCGCGAATAGGCCTCGGTTGCGCTCAGTGAGATCTGCTCGTAGAAGGCGCGCTTGCCGATCGAGACCGTGGTCGATGAGGACTGGGCGACCGCGCGGGCCACCTCGAGTGTGCGCTCGCGCAGGGCGTAGGCCGGTGCGGTGTGCGAAACAAGGCCGCGCTGGAATGCCTCTTCTGCTTTGATCGGCTCGCCGGTCAGGAGCATTCGCATGGCCGTCTTGCGGTTGACCGCGCGTGACAGCGCCACCATCGGGGTCGAACAGAACAGGCCGATGGTCACACCGGGTGTGGCGAAGGAGGCGCTTTCGGAAGCCACCGCGAGGTCGCACGTGGCCACCAGCTGACAGCCCGCAGCGGTGGCCAGGCCCTGCACTTCGGCGATGACAGGCTGGGGAATCGACTGGATGATGCGCATGAGCAGGGTGCAGGTGTCGAAGATGTTCTGCTGTGTTGCGTGGTCGCTGCCCTGGACTTCGCGCAGATCGTGCCCGGCGGAGAACACCTTGCCAGTGGATGCCAGCACAACGGCGCGTACGTCGGTGTCCTTGCCGACCGTGCGGAAGGCGTCGATGAGTTCGTGCATCATCTTCCGCGACATGGAGTTGCGGTTTCCGGGGCTGTTGAGGGTTACGAAGGCAACGGGGCCGTCGTATTCGAGCGTGACCAGTTCTTCAGACATGTGTTCAGTCTGCCAAAGTCCGTGCCGGTGCGGAAAGAATATGTCAGAAATTATGAGTTGAGTGGAATAGACTCAACCTTATTGAAGTTACCTGTATGAACGTAGTTTTGCACGAAGGGAGGTGTCCCCATGGACACCAAATTCACGTCACGGTCGCAGGTGGCTCTTTCCACCGCGATCAAGGACGCCGCGGAGCGCGGAAACTCGCAGGTTGAGCCTGCACACCTCCTCGCTGCTCTGCTCGAGGGTGACGACAGCATTGCCGGTGCCCTCATCACTCACCTGGGTGGACGCCCCCAGGAGATTCGCAGCCGTGCCCAGGCCATCGTCGCCGGTCTGCCGTCTGCCAGCGGATCCTCCGTCAGCCAGCCGCAGCTTTCGCGCGCCGGCCTGTCGGTCATCAGCAGTGCTGAAAAGGAAATGCAGGCACTCGGTGACCAGTACGTGTCGACCGAACACCTCCTTCTGGGTATTGCAGCTGATTCCGGTGAAGCCGGTCGGCTGCTCAGTGCCGAAGGCATTTCCCGCGATGCGCTGCTGGCCGCTCTTCCGGAGGTTCGCGGTGGTCGCAAGGTCACCAGCGAAAACCCGGAAGACACCTTCCAGGCGCTGGAAAAGTACGGTCTTGATCTGACCCAGCAGGCCCGCGACGGCAAACTCGACCCCGTCATCGGCCGTGACTCTGAGATCCGTCGGGTCATCCAGGTGCTGTCGCGCCGCACCAAGAACAACCCGGTGCTCATCGGTGAAGCCGGTGTGGGCAAGACGGCTGTCGTCGAAGGCCTTGCGCAGCGCATGGTCGCAGGCGACGTCCCCGAAAGCCTGCGCGGCAAGCAGCTGGTCAGCCTCGACCTGTCGGCCATGGTCGCCGGTGCCAAGTACCGCGGCGAGTTCGAAGAGCGCATGAAGGCCGTTCTTGAGGAGATCAAGAACTCCGAAGGCCAGATTGTGACCTTCATCGACGAAATCCACACGCTCGTCGGCGCAGGTGCCACGGGGGACTCCGCAATGGATGCGGGCAATATGCTCAAGCCCATGCTGGCCCGCGGCGAACTGCGGCTGGTGGGTGCGACGACGCTCGATGAGTACCGCGAGAACATCGAAACGGACCCTGCCTTGGAGCGCAGGTTCCAGCAGGTGTTCGTCGGTGAGCCCAGCGTTGAGGACTCGATTGCGATTCTGCGCGGTCTGAAGGAACGCTACGAAGCTCACCACAAGGTGACGATCGCAGACTCGGCTCTCGTGGCCGCCGCCTCGCTGTCGAACCGCTACATCACCGACAGGCAGCTGCCGGACAAGGCGATTGACCTCGTTGACGAGGCCGCCAGCCGCCTGCGCATGGAAATCGATTCGGCACCCGTCGAGATCGACCAGCTGCAGCGCGATGTCGACCGCCTCAAAATGGAGGAAATGGCCCTGTCGGCCGAAACCGACGAAGCCTCGAAGGAGCGCCTGGCCGCTCTGCGTGAAGACCTTGCAGACAAGCAGGAAACCCTGTCCGGTCTGACCGCTGCGTGGGAATCACAGCGTGCGGGTCTGAACCGCCTGGGCGAACTGCGGCAGAAACTCGACGATCTGCGCAGCCAGGCTGAGATCGCGCGCCGCGACACGGACCTCGAAACGGCTTCGCGCCTGCTGTACGGCGAAATCCCGCAGGTCGAAAAGGAGATCGCAGCGGCAGAAGAAGCCGAATCGGCAGCCGGCCAGACCAAGCAGATGGTGGGCGAGCAGGTTACGGCCGACGACATCGCCGAAGTCGTGTCGTCGTGGACGGGCATTCCCGCCGGCCGTCTGCTGGAAGGTGAACGCGAGAAGCTGCTGCACGCCGAAGAGCACATCGGCAAGCGGCTCATCGGCCAGAAGAAGGCCGTTGAGACCGTGTCGGACGCTATCCGCCGTGCGCGCGCCGGGGTTTCCGACCCCAACCGTCCCACGGGTTCGTTCCTGTTCTTGGGTCCGACCGGTGTCGGCAAGACGGAACTGGCCAAGTCCCTGGCTGACTTCCTGTTCGATGACGAGCGCGCCATGATCAGGATCGACATGTCCGAATACGGCGAAAAGCACTCGGTGGCTCGTCTGGTCGGTGCGCCTCCGGGCTATGTCGGCTACGAAACGGGTGGTCAGCTGACCGAGGCGGTCCGCCGCCGGCCATACTCGGTGGTCCTGCTTGACGAGGTCGAGAAGGCTCACCCGGATGTCTTCGACATTCTGCTGCAGGTGCTGGACGACGGTCGGCTGACCGACGGTCAGGGCCGAACCGTTGACTTCCGCAATACGGTGCTCATCCTGACGTCGAACCTGGGAAGCCAGTTCATGGTGGACCAGACTCTCGATGCCAAGACGAAGGAAGAGTCGGTCATGGATGTGGTGCGCACCGCGTTCAAGCCGGAGTTCCTCAACCGTCTGGATGACGTTGTCATGTTCGACGCTCTCAGCCGCGAGGACCTCGCTCGGATTGTGGATCTGCAGATCGATGCGATGCAGAAGCGTCTGAGCGACCGCCGCATTGTTCTGGACATCACGCCGGCTGCTTCGGACTACTTGGCGCAGGAAGGCTACGATCCGGCGTTCGGCGCTCGCCCGCTGCGCCGTCTGGTGCAGCGCACGATCGGCGATGGCCTGGCCAAGGAGATCCTGGCCGGCGAAGTGCGCGATGGCGACACCGTGCGCGTCGACACCGCCGAATCTGGTGGTCTGTCGATCGTTCCGGTTGAGCACGCCGACTGACGCGGGCTGTTCACACGCGAGGGGCGCGGAGAAATTCTCCGCGCCCCTCGTTTCCTGTGTTTCAGAAGCTGCTTAGGCGGTCTTGCTGTAGTCCTCGGACATCTTTGAGCCGTCCTTGCGCTGGACCGCACAGACGATGTGCCTGTTGTCGGGGTCCTTCCAGCCCGTTGCATTGGGGGTGAAGAAGACCATTTTGAGGTCGTCCGCGACAGCGCGATCGGTGTCGAGTTCGAAGCGCGCGGACTTGCAGTAGCTTTCGCCGTCCTTGCTCAGTGTGCTGTAGCCGGGATAGGTATCCGACTGGTCGGAGGTTCGGCCGACCGAGAAGATCTGGTGAACGTGGGGTTCACTGCAGGGCACGGTGGCTGGTGGGCCGGCAGTGGAAAGGTTGATTACGCAGTCACCGGCTTTGAGCTTTCCCAGGCTGGTTGCGATATCGCTGCCCGGGGGAGGCGCGTCACCATCGTCCTGCGATCCCGGGTCGTTGGGGTCTCCTGTGTTCTCCGGCAGAGGTGCCGGTTTGCTGTCAGGTGACGAGGTGCCGGGTGCGGGTTCTGCTACCGGGTCCTTCTTGAAGGCGAAGAAGCCGAAGAGGCCGAGCCCCAGCGCGCCGACGATGATGAGCACCAGGACCAATCCACCGCCGACGAGCCCGATGATCAGCCCCGTGTTCTTCTTTTTAGGCGGAGGTGGAGGGGCCCCGAAGGGCGAAGGCTGTGGTCCGCCGGGGTAGGGAGGCTGCTGGCCGCCGCCGTACTGCGGGGGTTGCCCGTCACCGTAGGGTGACGCCTGCGGGGCGCCGCTCTGGTGCTGCGGCTGCCCACTGCCGCTCTGGTATGGGGACTGCTGGTTGCCGCCGTACTGCGGGGGCTGCCCGCCACCACCGTGTTGTGGAGGCTGCGGCCTATGTCCGTAGGGTCCTGGGGGCGGGTTGGTCGGCGGCTGTGCTGGCATGAGAACTCCCTGTCAGATGCGGTAGTCCACCCAAACGGGCGCGTGGTCAGATGCTCCTTTGCCCTTGCGTTCTTCGCGGTCGATGTGGGCGTCGACAGCGGTGGCGGCAAGGGCCGGTGAGGCCAGTTGGAAGTCGATGCGCATGCCCTCCCTCTTGGGGAAGCGCAGGCGCTGGTAGTCCCAGTAGGTGTAGACGCCGGGGCCGGGGGTGAACTGCCGGGTGGTTTCCTGCAGGCCCGCGTCGGTGAGGCTGCGGAACGCTTCGCGTTCGGGTTCGGACACGTGCGTCAGGCCGTCAAATGCCTCCATGTCCCAGACGTCTTCGTCGAGCGGGGCGACGTTGAAGTCGCCGACCATGACGAAGCGGTCGTCGGGGTCTGCGGCAAGCCGGTTCGCTGCGACATCGCGCAGGTGGCCCAGCCAATCGAGCTTGTAGTGGTAGTGCGGGTGGTCGAGTTCCCTCCCGTTGGGCACGTAGAGCGAATAGACGCGCACCCCGCCGGTGTCGGCCGACAGTGCGCGGGCTTCGAGAGCGTCGTTGAATTCGGGCATGCCCGCAAAGCCGATTTCGACATTGTCGAGACCAACGCGGCTGGCGATGGCAACGCCGTTCCACTGGTTGAGGCCGTGGTAGGCGACTTCGTAGCCGCGGGACGAGAAGATGTCTTCCGGGAACTGGCTGTCGCGGCACTTGAGTTCTTGAATCGCCAAGACGTCGACGTCTGAGCGGTCAAGAAAAGCCCCGATGCGCTCGGTTCGGGCTCGGATCGAGTTGACATTCCAATTCACAATTCGCACGAGTCCACCCTAACGGCTTGCACTGACACGGTCACGGGTCTTGTTATCAGGAAACGTGCGCGGGTCTGTGGAAAGCATGAGAGGGCCTGAAGAACAGCCGTCTGGCCTGCGAAAAAGGCGAATTTCCAAAAATAATGTCCGTATCGTGAAAATATGCATGCGGAGGAATTATTATTTATGTAAGCTTGATCACGTCGGCTCGGTGGGGATCGAGCGGACATCACGGACGTATGGGGATGCGTCCAGGTACTCGAGGGGAGTGCTCCGAAGGCCCGGCCACTGACGGCCGGGCCTTCGATCGTTTGGGGAGGGCGTCCTGACGGGCTGAGCCGAGCCCCCAAAAAACACCCTTTAGCCGGTTTCTGCGGCTTAGCCGTAGGG
>NZ_KV786019.1:0-6621 GCF_001806795.1 Brevibacterium sp. HMSC22B09
GCCGCCGAAAATCGGCGGCGCCCCTTCAGACGTCAGTCAGTCGATCAGACCTCGGCGGGTTCCGGTGCGGATTCCGCTCCGCCCTGACCGCGCTTCACGCCGGCCAGCAGCATCTGCGCAACATCGAGAACCTCGACGCCCTCGGATGCGTTGCCCTCAGACTGTTCGGCGGTCAGACCGTCAGACAGCATGACGCGGCAGAACGGGCAGCCGACCGCAATCTGTTCGGCGCCGGTGGCGACGGCTTCCTTCGTGCGGTTGACGTTGATGCGCGAACCGATGGTCTCTTCCATCCACATGCGCGCACCGCCGGCACCACAGCAGAAGCTCGTTTCCTTCGAGCGCTCCATTTCGCGGTACTCCACGCCGGGCAGCGAGCCGATGAGCTCACGCGGCGGTTCGTAGATCTGGTTGTGGCGGCCCAGGTAGCAGGGGTCGTGGTACGTGACCGGGGTCTGCACCTGCTCACCTTCGGCCGGGGCGACCGGGGTGAGCTTGCCTTCGCGGACGAGCTTGTTGAGCAGCTGCGTGTGGTGGACGACTTCGAACTTGCCGTCAAGCTGCGGGTATTCGTTCGCGATCGTGTTGAAGCAGTGCGCACAGGTCACGACGATCTTGCGTGCCTTCATTTCATTGAGCACCTCGACATTGGCCTGAGCCAGCATCTGGTAGAGGAACTCGTTGCCCGCACGGCGAGCGGGGTCACCCGTGCATGATTCGCCATCGCCGAGGACGGCGAAGTCGACACCTGCCATGTTGAGAAGCTCCGCAGTTGCCTGCGTGGTCTTCTTGGCGCGGTCTTCGAAAGCACCGGCACAGCCGACCCAGAAGAGGTATTCGACTTCACCGAGGTCCTCGATGTCCGCACCGACCTGCTTGACTTCGAAGTCGAGGTCCTTGGCCCACTCGAGGCGCTTGCGCTGGGACATGCCCCACGGGTTCTGCTTGTTTTCGAGGTTCTTGAACAGACCGCCAAGCTCGGTGGGGAACGCCGATTCGATGAGCACCTGGTAGCGGCGCATGTCGACGAAGTGGTCGACGTGCTCGATGTCCACCGGGCACTGCTCAACGCAGGCACCGCACGTGGTGCACGACCACAGGGCGTCGGGGTCGATGACGCCGAGCTCTGCGAGTTCTTCGACGTCCTGCGCGCCGACGAGCGGGCGGACGGCCTCAGCCTGTGCGGCCTCCGACAGGGTGCCCAGAAGGTCGAGGTTTTCGTGCGGGTCGGAAATGCCCTCGTAGGCGTCCATTTCCTTCTGCCACGCGCGCTTGGCCTTCTTGTCGGCATCGTCGGCAAGAGGTGCCGGCGGCTGTGCTTCGGCCTGCGCCTTCTGCGCTGCTTCCAGCCACGGCGACTTGGCCGCAGCGTGGTTGCGCAGGTTGATCATCATGAGCTTGGGGCTCAGCGGCTTTTCCGTGTTCCAGGCGGGGCACTGGCTCTGGCAGCGACCACATTCGGTACAGGTGGAGAAGTCCAGCAGGCCCTTCCAGGTGAAGTCTTCGACCTTGCCGACGCCCATCGTGGTGGAGTCGTCCATTGCGTCGGGGTCAGAGAAGTCGAGCTCTTCGCCCTTGGACACCATCGGCTGGAGAGCGCCGAGCGAGGTGCGGCCGTTTGCGTGGCGCTTGAACCAGATGTTGAAGAACGCGAGGAAGCGGTGCCAGGCAACACCCATCGTGGGGGTGAGGGCGACGGTGACCATCCAGGCGTAGGAGATGAGGATCTTCGCCAGCGCGATCGCGACGATGAGGCCGGACACGACCGGAATCGACAGGCCGGAGAAGATTTCGCCGATCCAGAAGGTCAGCGGGAAGTGCAGGATGAGGTTTGCCTGGCCCTCGTGGCCCTGCAGCACGTATTCGAGGCCGCGCAGCAGTGCAATGCACAGGCAGACGCCCAGAATGGTGAACTCAACGTAGTAGGCCTGCCAGAAGTTCGAGCCGTAGAAACGCGACTTGCGCTGCGTGTCGAGTGTTTCGCCCTTGGGCTTCTTGGCTTGGCGAATGGCGATCAGCACGATGATGCCGATCAGGCCGGCCATCGCGAACAGCTCTGTGATCCATTCGTAGGGCACGAAGTGGCCGATCAGCGGCAGGGTTGCAGCCGGGTTGAACAGCTGCATGGTGGCCTGGGCGAGCGTGAGCGTGAGCACGCCGAAGGAGATCATGGTGAACCAGTGGGCGATTGCCACAACGGGCAGACGCGCCATCCGGGTGTGACCCAGGAACTCCTTGACGAGGGTGCCGGTGCGTGCGCCGGCGTCGTTTGTGCGCTCACCGGCGCGCGTGGGTGCGCCGAGCTTGAAGAACTGGACGAACTTGCCGATCCGCATCAGGAACATCGTCCAGCCGACGATGGTCGCAGCAACGCCGATGACGGCTGCGACGATCTGCAGGGCTGTCATGTGTGTTTTACCTCCGGGCGGCCCTTTCGCAAGGGCACTGAAAATCCATCAGAAAGATGGGCAGAAAAAGATGCTCAGTTGGATTCCGCAACAGCTTCGTTGCCGAATTGGCTGCGGATTGCCTGAGCGGCATAGCGCTGAACGACGATCTGGGCGATGGCCACACCGACACCCGAAACGATGGTCCAGGCGATGACTTCGGCCATGTCCGTATCGGTGTCATTGGGGTCGCTCGGAGCGGGACGGCCAAGCGATTTCTCCCAGGCCAGGCTGATTGCCTTGCGTGCGGCGATAGCGGCAAGCGCTCCTCCGCCTACGCCGATGACCTTCCAAGCGAGTTTGCCCATGGTGTCTCCTCAGATCAGTGTGGACCTCTGTGTGTTTTCAGTCTCACCAGGATACGACACAGACAGTTCACAGTGCGGTTTTGAGCTTCTGCCAGGGATGGTATCCCGGCCGCTGTCTCGTGCAGAAGTCGCAAGGCCTGAGGTAGGCGGGCGATCAGCCCGCGACAGAACCGAAAAGCAGACCCAGCGCGTAGGTGATGCCCGCAGCTCCCAGGCCGATTGCCAACTGGCGAAGAGCACGCGGCATCGGGGCCTTGCCGGAGAGCACGCCGACGACACCTCCCGTGAACAGCAGCGCCATGCTCACCAGCACGGCCGCGATCAGCAGCGGCAGGGTGCCGTCGAGTCCGAAGAAGTAGGGAATGATCGGGATGACGGCACCAGCGCTGAAGAACAGGAAGGAGCTCACGGCCGCTCCGAGACCAGACCCGGTGCCTTCGTGTTTGACCTGCGCAATCGAGTTCGGCAGGAAAGTGGCGCCACGGGGAGTGTGCGCCCTGCCGATGGCGGTGCGGGCGGCGAGCTCCGCCTCGTCCTCCTCCATGCCGCGGGCCTGGAAGACCAAGGCGAGCTCATTGGCGTTGATGTCGAGGTCCTGCAGGATCGTGTCAGCATCGGGTTCGGGGTTCGAGGCGTCGATCAGCTCGTGCTGGGAGCGCACCGAAATGTATTCCCCGGCACCCATCGACAGGGCACCGGCCAGGAGCCCCGAGATTCCCGTCAGAAGCACCTGTCCGCTGGTCAGACCGGCAGCGCCGACACCCATGACGAGTGCGAGGTTGGAAACAAGGCCGTCGTTGGCGCCGAAGACCGCGGCGCGGAAGTTGCCGGACATGTCAGACCGGCTCTTGGTGGCCAGCGCGCGCACGACTTCCGCGTGGACGCGTTCGTCGGCGGCCATCTGCTCGGTTGCGTACTCATCGACGATGTACGGGGAGCTGCTTTCAGCCTGCTGGGCCAGCGCCAGCACGAAGATCGAGCCGAACATGCGCGCAAACATGGCCAGAATGACCACGCCGAGGTCGGGTCGGCCCGGTTTGTCAGCGTGATGGCCCAAAAGTGTGCGCCAGTGCTGCTGGTGACGACGTTCGGCGTTGGCGATCGCCAAGAGGATCCGGCGTTCGTCGCCGGTCTTCTTCATGGCGAGGCTGCGGTAGACCCGCTCCTCAACGAGTTCGTTCGCCAGGTAGCGGCGCCACTGCCTGATGAGGCGCGGGTCGTCAGTCGCGGGAGTCGCAGGAGAATTCTGTTCCACACCGGCAATCGTAGGAGAGCGCTGTGCCGCAGTTTTTCTTAGCGCGGCTTAACCTCGCGAGTGCCGGCGGTTCTGAGGTTCCGCCGATTGCGGGTGCCCGGACAGTTTCATACTTTCGGCTGATGTCCGCACTCAGGACGGCCTGGAAAACTGGAAGTATCATCGCCCGGTCTGGCTTCTGTTCTGGCCAGGGCGTACGAGCACTGCACACAAGGAAAAGGTCAATGTCACCCAAGAGGCTGTTTTCGATTCTCGCCATTGCCGAGGCGATCACGTGGACCATGCTGATCATCGGCATGGTGCTCAAGTACGGCACCCAGACCACTGAACTGGGCGTGCGGATCGGCGGAGGCGTCCACGGTTTTGTGTTCCTCGCCTACTGCGTTGTCACGGTTCTCGTGGCGACTTCGGAGCGTTGGGGCAAGGCTCGCGGTCTGCTGGGGCTCGGTTCGGCCATCATTCCCTACGCCACCATCCCGTTTGAGATCTGGGCGCGCCGCAAGGGTCTGCTGCCCGAAAGCTGGAGCCTGGGTGAGCAGCGGCAGCCGGCCAATCCGTTTGAGCGGCTGTGCCTGTGGGCTCTGAAGAACCCGGTGCTGGCTGTCATCGTGGGCATTGTGCTGGTTTCGGCTCTGTTCGCCTTCCTGCTGTTCTTGGGTCCGCCGGTCCCGCAGAGCTGACTGTCGGGCTGCTTGCCCGGCTGCTTGCCCGGCTGATCGCACGAGGTGGAGCCCGGTTCGGGCTGGTTGAATGCCCGGGTTTGTGGTTGGCTTGATCTATGGGAGACGCAGTATCACGGGAGCGCTACACCCCGCGTGAGCGGACTGACTACCGTCGTGAGCTCAACGACGACCTAGAGACCTTTGACGCCTATCTGCAGCAGGCGGAGTTCGTCAGCCGCGGCACTATAGGCATGGAGCTTGAGCTCAACCTGGTCGATGAGCAGATGGCGCCGGCTCCTGTAAACCTCGATGTTCTCAAGACCCTTGACGATGCTGATTTCCAAAGTGAGATCGGATCGTTCAACTTCGAAATGAACCACCCGGTTCTCTCAGTTGAGGGCGATGGTCTGCGGGAACTTGAGGACGGTTTGCGCGAACGCCTCGATCGCGCAGCCGCTGCCGCCGTACAGCACAACTCTTCGGTCGCGATGATAGGCACTCTGCCGACGCTCACCGAGCAGTTCTTGGAAAGCCCCGAGTGGATCACTCCGGAGAATCGCTATAAAGCACTGAGCAACGCTGTCATGGACAGCCGCGGCGAACTGGTCACGATCGACCTTGCGGACCGCGAAGTGCTCAACCACGATTTCGAAGACATTGCCCCGGAGTCTTCGTGCACCTCTATGCAGCTTCACCTGCAGGTTTCGCCGGAGCGCTTTGCTGAGGCGTGGAACGCTTCGCAGGCGATTGCCGGTGTGCAGGCGGCACTGAGTGCGAACTCACCGCTGTTCTTGGGCCGCAAGGTGTGGCACGAAAGCCGCATCCCGGTGTTCGCCCAGGCAATTGAAACCCGTCCGCCGGAACTCATCGCCCAGGGTGTGCGGCCGCGCGTGTGGTTCGGCGAACGCTGGATCACCAGCATCTTCGACCTGTTCGAAGAAAACGTCCGCTACTTCCCGGCTCTTCTGCCGGAATCGCGCGAAGAGTCCGGATCGCCGATCATGCGCGGTCAAGCCCCAGCGTTGCACTACCTCAACCTGCACAACGGAACGGTGTGGCGCTGGAACAGGCCCATCTACGCACCAAGTTCTGACGGCTTGGCGCACGTGCGCGTGGAGAACCGTCTGCTTCCGGCCGGTCCGACCGTGGTCGACATGGTTGCGGATGCCGCGCTGTACTACGGCCTGGTCAAGTTCTTGGGAGAACAGACCCGCCCCGTGTGGTCGCGCCTTCCCTTTAAGACGGCAGAGAAGAACTTCATGACGGCTGCGCGCTCTGGGCTCTACGCCCGGCAGGAATGGCCCACGCTCGGGGCGATTGACGTTGCCAAGCTTGTGCACGAGCATCTGGTGCCGCAGGCACGTCGCGGTCTCGAGAAGCTGGGCGTGAACGAAAAGCTCATCGACCGCTATATGGGAATCATCGACGGTCGAGCGGTTGGTCGGCAGAACGGCGCGCTGTGGCAGCTGCGAACTTTGAGCAACATCAGGCCGAAGAAAGCTGCACCCGGAAGCCCCGAACGTCAGAAAGCTTTGGCGCTTATGCTCGAGCAGTACATGGAGAACCAGGCAAAAGGTGAGCCAGTCCACACATGGAAGATCGGCGAATAAGCCCGATTGCATCCCGGTGAGAGCCCCCAAGTTCCGCGAGAATTCAAGGAAACTGGGGCCTAAAAAATTATTTTCGCCGCGGAGTTGCATCTGCTGTTCAAGTGTGTGTAGAGTAGTCCTCGTTGCTCGGACGGAAAACACCGAAGCGAGCGGGCCCCAGGCCGAAGATCAGATCTTCCAAATGGCGCGGCCCCGCTTCCACTGGAACCGAAGTTCTTGCAGCAGAATCAATCTGATTCGCATAGTCCGTTAGGGCTGTGAACTTTCACCTTTGATGAAGTGCTCACTGTTGTGGGTGTGGATTTTTTGTGTGTCTGTTCTTTGTCAACTCAATAGCGT
>NZ_KV786020.1:0-1094 GCF_001806795.1 Brevibacterium sp. HMSC22B09
TGTACTAACCGGGGACGTTGGTTGAGTTTGTGTGTTGCGGTGGCATAGGGAAGACCTCTGGTGTGGAATGAAGGTGCTCTAATCCGCTCACTCGACACAAGAGGTCTTCTTGATGGTCCACTCTAATGCAGCGTTGACTCCTCGTCATCGTTTGAAAGTTGCCAAGCTCGTTGTTGAACACGGCGTGCCGATTGCTGAAGTAGCTGCTCGTTTTCAGTGTTCGTGGCCAACGGTCAAACGGTGGGTTGAACGCTATCGCAATGGTGAAGGCATGCAGGATCGTTCTTCCCGACCCCGCACAAGCCCGAATAAGACCACGTCTAAGGTGGTCAAACGCATCGTGTCGCTGCGGTTGCGTAAACGCATCGGACCTGCGCAGTTGGCTGTTCTGTGCGGTGTGGCGCCGTCAACAGCGCATCAGGTGCTTACACGCTGCCGGCTGAACCGGCTGTCGTATCTTGACCGTGCCACCGGTGAGGTCGTGCGTCGTTATGAACATGATCAGCCGGGGGACTTACTCCATGTGGATGTGACGAAGTTCGGCAAGATCCCCGATGGTGGTGGGTGGCGGTTTGTCGGCAAGGCTCAGGGTTTCCTCAACCGGGCAAAGACAGAAGGCAAGCCACAGGATCGGTCCAGACACTCCGCGTTGGGATACTGCTTTGTCCACACCGTGGTCGATGACCATTCCCGGGTGGCGTACGCAGAGATCCACGATGATGAAAAGGCCGTCACCGCAGCAGGGGTGTTGCGCCGGGCGACTGCATGGTTCGCAGACCGCAATGTTCACGTCAAGAGAGTCATCAGTGATAACGGGTCGTGTTACCGATCAACACTGTGGCAGCAAACGTGTGCTGAGCTGGGCATCACTCCGAAATGGACACGACCCTACCGACCGCAGACGAACGGCAAGATCGAACGCTTTCACCGAACGCTCACAGATGGGTGGGCATATGCCAGGTGCTACCAATCAGAAAACGAACGCAACAACGCACTTGGCAAATGGCTCCACGACTATAATCACCACCGACCCCATTCCGCATGCGGAGGCCAGCCACCAATCACACGATTAACTAACCTCCCCGATCAGTACA
>NZ_KV786021.1:0-43553 GCF_001806795.1 Brevibacterium sp. HMSC22B09
GGGTGAACGATGTCCTGAAACCAGACACCCTATCCTCCACTCGAGAAGCTTTGAGACAGCACTCGTAAGAAAGCCTCCGGTTCACCCGGAGGCTTTTTCATTTCCCCTTCTGCCACTCTGCACTGACTGTGAGCCACTGCCCTGCATACCGACTTCCTGGGCTCACCCTCACGCGCTGCATACCACTCTCCTGCATTTCACTGCCATGGCAACATCCTGGTTCTTCCCGCAGACCCCTGGTCATATGCGCGTTCATCTATAAGACTGGTGACTGCGGCTACATCCGCCTAATCCGCAACCAACAACGACGTTCATCATCGGATGAGTTAGGAAATTTCCATGTCAACCATGAAAGCAGCGGTTGCCGAAGAGTTCGGTCACAACCTCAATGTCTCTGATTCCAATCTGCCAGAACCCGGCGAACACCAGGCGCTGGTGAAGCTCATCGCCACCGGTGTCTGCCACACAGACCTGCACGCCATGGAGGGCGACTGGCCTGTCAAGCCCAGCCCGCCCTTCATTCCCGGCCACGAGGGTGTCGGCATCGTCGAGAAGCTCGGCCCCGGCGAGCACACAGTGAAGGTCGGCGACATGGTCGGCAATGCCTGGCTGTGGAGCGCGTGCGGGCACTGCGAACACTGCCGCCAGGGATGGGAAACGCTGTGCGAGCAGCAGGAAAACGGCGGCTATTCCGTCAACGGCTCCTTCGGTGAGTACATGCTCGTCGACACCCGCTACGCCCCGGTCATTCCCGAAGGATCTGATCCTCAAGAGGTCGCACCCGTGCTCTGTGCCGGTGTGACCGTGTACAAGGGCCTGAAGATGACCGACACTCGCCCCGGACAGTGGGTTGTCATCTCCGGCATCGGCGGACTGGGACACATCGCTGTCCAGTACGCTGTCGCAATGGGACTGCGCGTGGTCGCCGTTGACATTGCCGAAGACAAGCTGGCTCTGGCTCAGAAGCACGGCGCTGAAATCATCGTCAATGCTCTGACAGAAGACCCCGCTCAGGCCATTCAGGACAAGATCGGCGGAGCCCACGGTGTGCTTGTCACCGCCGTCCACGAGCAGGCGTTCAGTCAGGCGATCGGCATGTCACGCCGCGGCGGAACCATTGTGTTCAACGGTCTGCCGCCGGGCGAATTCTCCGTGTCGATCTTCAACGTCGTCCTGGCTGGTCTGACGATCCGCGGTTCGATCGTCGGCACGCGTCAGGACATGGTCGAAGCTCTCGACTTCTACGCCGCCGGCAAGATCAAGCCGACGTTCTCCACGCGCCGTCTTGAGGAGATCAACGACGTCTTCCAGGAGATGCGCGACGGCAAGATCGAAGGCCGCGTGGTCATCGAATACTGATCACTCCCCTGCCGCCGCCAGCGGCAGCCAAGATTCACGAGGCGGAACTCAGGTTCCGCCTCGTGTTCTGTTGGCGGGGGCTGCCGACTGAGTGCAAAGTCCAGTCGCACGGCATGAAATCCAAGAGATTTCACAGGCGCATCGAAGCCAAGACGGTAGAATTGGCGTACGTCAACGACGAAGTTGGCATCAGCGACAGCCGATCGAATGATTCCGAGGTTCGCGGCAGATCAAGCAAAAGAAGGAGACATCATGACTAAAGCCAATATCGGCTTCTGGCTATCGTTGGCAGCCTTCATCGTACTGTTCGGCGCATTCATTGCATCGGGGACCGTTTCAGGAATGGAACGCGATGCGAATATCTACGGCGGGCCATCCGAGCTGATCTTTCCCATCTCCGGAATCGGAGCACTCATTGCCGCCGGAGTCGCCATAATGTGTGCGGTGAAAGGCCGCTTCTTCAAAAACTGAGGATAACAACAGCCAACCCTCACGAGGCGGAACTCAGGTTCCGCCTCGTGTTCTGTTTAGGGACTGCTGCAAAAAGGAGACCGGAAAACTCGACTCTCTGCTCAACGCCCGGAAAGCTTAGAGCCAGCACTCATGGAAACCGCGGCTCGTCCGGAGCTTCGTACCTTTGCCCTTGCTCTCGAACGGATCTTCACAAACGCCACGGCGCTGACAAGCAGCACACCGCTGACAGCCGCCATGAGCGGAGCTGTGGGCAGGTCGAGCACATAGGCCGTCCAGAAGCCCGCCACCGCGCTGATGACAGCAATGACGAGGCTCAGTGCGATGACGACCGGCAGACGATTGCCGAACAGGACCGCAACCGCCGGCGGCACCACAACGAGCGCGACGACGAGAATAGCGCCCGCGGCATTGAACGCCACCACGACAGTTACGGCCACGAGAGCCATGAGCGTGTAGTCAACCGTTCTAACAGGCAGACCCATGGTGCGAGCCAGAACCGGATCGAAAGTCGCCAGGGACAGCACCCTGTAGGTGCAGGCGATGAAAATCGCCGTGACAGCGAAGACACCAAGAAGCATGAGCGCCGTCTGCGGACCGAGGTTCACTCCCCTGACAAGCACGTGTTCACTCGGCAGAGCCATAAGGTTCAAATCACCCGTCAGCACGGTGTCCTCGCAGATGTGCACCGACTTCAGGCTCGTGGACAGAAGAATCACTCCACCGGCGAAAAGAGCGGGAAAAATGAGCCCCTGATCGGCGCCTCGTGCTATCAGTCCGGTCCGGCGCAGCCATTCAGAGCCGAGCACCACGATCATGCCCATGGCCGAAGCGGCTGCAATCATCCACGGCGAATGGGTTGTGCCCGACACAATCGCCCCGATGACAACACCGGGAAGAACAGCGTGAGACATCGCGTCAACGAGCATTGACTGGCGCCGCAGCACCAAGAACACCCCGGGCAGAGCACATGTCACCGCGGTGGCAACAGCCAAAAACACGGTCGCCGCTGCAATGCTCATCTGCCATTACCTCCCACAACAGCCAACCGGGCTGCATTCCGCCGGGCACGCATGGCCCTGCCGATAACCGAGCGCCGCGGGGCAAAAAGAACCGACACGAGGAAAACTGTGAAGAGCACCAACACCACAATCGGGCCTGTCGGCACTCGCCCGAAGCTGACAGCGGCATAGGACCCGACGGCGCCGGCAGCGCCGCCGATAGAACCTGCGAGCATCACCATAGATCTGAGGCTTCCCGTCCACTGGCGAGCAGATGCTGCCGGCATAATCGCAAACGCCACCATGAGGATGAGCCCCACTGACTTCACGCCGATGACGACGGCAACTGTTGTCGCCACCCCCAGGATTGGCCCGAGCACGGCTGACCGATAGCCCAGGGTGTGGGCAAAGACCGGATCGAAGGTGAACAGCCCAAAAGCACGCCAGCCGATGATGACCGTCAGCAGCGCCGCACCGCCGCACACCGCGATCACAAGCAGGTCTTCGTGCGTTGTGGTTGCGGCATTGCCGAAGATATACGTTTCAATTCCCCCACGGCCCGGCAGCGACGACAGCGACGCCGAGCGCAGCAGCACGATACCGCTGCCGTAGAACAAAGCGAGAACTCCGGCCATGGCTGCATCTGAGCCCAGGCGGGTGCCGCTGATCCAATTCACGGCAAACGCCGCAAGAGACGAGGAAATCACCGCGCCGATCGTCAGAGTCACCATCGACCTGCCTGACACGCCAAGTACGGCAACCGCGATGACAAAGGCCGCAGCAACGCCGAAGACCGCCGAGTGCCCGATGACATCGGCAATGAGAGCCTGCCGGCGGAGATACAGAAAACAGCCCATCGCACCCGAGAAGGACCCCACGAGAACAGTTCCGATGAGCATGGTACGGAACGTGTAGTTCAGCAGAAGCTCACTCGGTGCGACGAAACCCGCGGCCAGCAGATCAGCGGTCTCCACTGGGACCTCCCTCCGCTGTGATGATGGTCCCGAAACCGTAGACCGAGCTGAATTCCCGACTTACGAGCACCTCGTCAACAGGCCCGCTGAGCACACAGTGGCCCTTGTTCAAAACGGCGGCGCGAGTGCAGAAATCGCGGACTGTCGTCAGGTCGTGGTGGACAACAACGACTGTCTTGCCGGATGCGCGCAGCTGGCGAATGACCTCGAGGACGACTTTTTCGCTCGACGCGTCGATGCCCGCCAGAGGTTCGTCGAGGAGAAACAGGCCGGGGTCCTGTGCGAGGATGCGGGCCATAAAGGTTCGCTGCTTCTGCCCGCCGGACAGTTCAGAGATCTGCTGTCCTTCGAGATCCGCAATCCCCATGGTGTTCAGAGCTTCATCAACCCGCTGACGCCGGCTGGCGTTGATGCGGCCGAACAGCCCGACTTCGCCGTACAGGCCCATCGTGACGACATCGCGCACTGTTGCCGGGAAATCCCAGTCGATATCCGCAGATTGGGGCATGTAGCCCACGTGCCTGCGCATCTGCGAAAGCGACCCACCGAAGAACTGCACCGTACCCGCCAGGGGTTTGAGCAGTCCCAGTGCTGCTTTCAGAAAAGTCGACTTGCCTGCACCGTTGGGGCCCATGATGGCAAGCACTTCCCCAACGGGAGCCGCGAGATCAACGCCGTCAAGTGCGAGCTTGTCGTGATACGCGGCTGTCAGTCCGCGCGCTTCCAACGCTGGGGCTCCCGCAATGGGTTCAGCTTCCCGAGCTCTGTTTGTCATCGATGCTCCGTTCAGCTCAGGGCTTCTGCAATTGCATTTGCGTTGTGTTCAAAAACACCGAGATACGTGTCAAGCGGGGCGGATTCGCCCAGTGAGTCTGCGTAGAGCTCCTTATCGGAGATCTCGACCTCCCACCCCTTCGCTTTGACCGCCTGCTTGAGGTGTTTGATCGCCTCTGGGCTCTTCAGGTTGTCCTGGAAGATGACCGGCACCTTGTGGTCGGCAATCGTCTTTGCAAGTTCATCAATCTCAGCAGCCGACATTTCGGATTCGGATGACACGAAGTCTGTTGCGTAGATTTCCATGTCGTAGGTCTTGCCCAGGTAGTTGAACGCATCGTGTCCGGTCACAAGGACGCGATTCTCTTTGGGAATCCGCTCGAGCTTTTCTTTCGCATCCGCCGCAACTTCATCGATTTTCTTGTTGTACTCTTCCGCGTTAGTCGTGTACTGATCCGCGTTTTCGGGGTCGATCTCACCGATCTTCTCTGCCGAGGCCTGCACAACCTGCTTCCACAGGTCGGGTGAGTTCCACACGTGCGGGTCATGGCCTTCGATCTTGCCGTCCTCTTCCCACGGCAGCAGCTCAGATTCGTCAAGCTGTCCAGCCGCGGCAAGCTGCTTGTCGCCGAGCTTGTCCAGCTGATCCATCATCTGGTGCTCCATGTCGCGGCTGGTCCACAGCACGACGTCGGCTGAATCGAGCTTTTCGGTGTCACGAGTGGTCAGAGGCTGAGTGTGAGGGTCTCCCCCGGGCTTGACGAGCACGGTGACATCGGCGTCGGGGGCGATGTTCCTTGCCGCGTCCCCCAAGTAGCCGGTGGTGGCAACGATGCTGAGCTGCCCCTCTTCACCGTTGCCCGTCGTGGAGGGGGCACAACCTACCGCACTCATTGCCAGTACCGCACCTGCGATGCCCGCCATTGCGCGCTTGAACCCGAGTCGCTTCATTTTCTGCCTTTCGTTGCCGCGAATCACGCATATATTAAGTTCGCTTAACACAAATTAGGATGACCTAATGCCACGAACAAATAAGTGTCCGTTTATGCAGATCCGACCTGAGTCGAGCGCTCCCAAAACTCACGAGGCGGAACTCACGTTCCGCCTCGTGTTCTGTTTTCGGAGACTACAGTTGGCATATGGCACTCGAACACACACAGGTCGCCCTCCAACTGCCCTCGGGGCGGGAACAAGCACACATCTGGACCACCGGAACACCGTCACAGCGCCAGCCGCTGCTGTTCATTCACGGTTTTCGAGGCGATCACCACGGCCTGCAGTTCATTGCCGAAAACATCAAAGGCCGACAGTCGTTCATTCCCGACCTGCCTGGCTTCGGTCAGACCCCTCCCCTGCCTGGCAAACAGACGCTTGAGACCTACACGTCATTTGTTCGCGGTCTTGCCGACTGGATTGAAAACCAGACAGGGAAGCAGCCTGTTCTGGTGGGCCATTCCTTTGGTTCGATCGTGGCGGCACACACTGCAGCTGAAGCACGAGCGCCCAGACCCCTCGTGCTCATCAACCCAATCGTCAGCCTGCCCGACCGAGGACCGGGCAGGCTGCTCACTGTAACGGTCGACAACTACTACCGCATTGCCGAAGCCGCTCCTGAAAAGATCGGCAATTTCCTGCTGAAGAACCGACCGACAGTGCGACTCATGAGCGAAGCCATGGCCACCAGCCGCGACCGCGACACCCGTCGTTTCATTCACGACCAGCACCAGCAGCACTTCAGCAGCTTCAGCGACCGCAAATCACTGGCAGATGCCTACCGGGTATCAACTCACCACACGGTCCGCGAGGTGGAAACGCAGCTAACTATGCCCGTATTGGTCATCAGCGGCAGGGCGGACGCCATCGCTGCGCCCAGGACCACCCGCGCGTTCGTCAAACGCCTGCCGAACGTCGAACACCATGAGTTCCCTCGTGTGGGCCACCTGGTGCACTATGAAAGACCGGCCGAGACCGCCCGGTTGATAGAAAACTGGCTAGACTGAGGGCACACGCGCAGACATCAGGAGGAACCATGTCGGTAGTGAAGATCAACGTTCTGTCAGTGCCCGAAGCACAGGGCGAAGAACTCGAAGCCCGCTTCGCTAAGCGAGCCCACAGTGTCGACCAGGCCCCGGGCTTCGAAGGCTTCCAAATGCTCCGCCCCACAGCGGGAACCGAGTCCTACTACATCGTGACCCAGTGGGACTCCGAAGAGTCCTTCCAGGCGTGGGCTGCCCAGCGCACCCACCGCGGACCCAATGAGTCCCTTTCCAAACAGGAAGGCCTGCTGGAGTTCGAAATCGTCGAATTCGACTGAAGACTCGACTGACACTCCCTAAGCTCTAACAGACCAAAGCCGGCGTCCTTACGAGAACGCCGGCTTTGTCATGTGTGCGGGCTGTTCTGCGTTCGCTGTTTCTGTCGTGTGTGCTGACAGGCGTCGGGTACACGATTCCCGATGGCGCAGAGCTCAGCAGCCGGGATCAGTCGTAGGGCTTGAACTCATCGACGTCTGCGGCATCCCGCAGACGACCGGGTTCGGCCAGACGGTTGACCACAGTTTTGCGGCTGACAGGCGAACCGGACACGTAAACGGCACGCGACAGCACGTTCGAGGCGACACTCGATACGACGATCAGGGACAGGAAGCCCAGGATGGCCATGATCAGGTGCAGAATCTTAAAGCCCTCAGTGCTGAGCGTGAAGACATAAGCCGAGGCGAGGATCATCGGCATGGCCAGGCCGGTGCCCGGCGAGAACACATTGATCCGACTGAGAGCATCGCGCGCACGGAACATGGCAATAACGGTGCCCAGCAGGATGAGGCTTCCCCCAATCCCGAAGATGCCCACGAGAACGACGGCGAGGGTTTGCATCAGCGGTGCCCCCTGGTGAGAATTCGCGAAAGCGCAATTGTCGACAGAATGCCCAGCAGCGACGCCAGGAAGATCACATCTAACAGAATAGAGAGGTTCACGAGCATCGCGATGAACACCAGAATGCCGACCGCGCAGAAGTAGACGAGGTCACCGATGATCGCCCGCGAACCGCTTTCCTTAGCGGTGAGAACACGGATGAGACCCAAAACGATCGTGCAGGCGAGAATGCCGATGCAGATCCAGATGATGACAGTCACTGCTGATCGCTCCTTCGCGGAGGAACTTCGCCGCGCAGGGCTTTGAGCAGCCTGTCCTCCATGTCGTAAAGGCCGTCGAGCACTTCCTGTTCGGAGTCCCCGAACAGCGAGTGGACGAACAGCGTCGGCGGCGTCTTCGACGTGCCGGATGCCGTTGCGACCACGAGGGTGCCCGGCGTGATCGTGATCGACTGGGCCATTGACGTGATTTCAAAATCGGTGACGCAGCGCAGCGGCAGCTGAACGATCATCGGGTTGCCGTAGGGTTTGCGCGGCAGGTTTGACAGAACATCCCACGTACCCAGGAGGATCTCCTTGAAGATCCACAGGGCGTAGGCAATCAGGCGCAGAGGCTTCATCATCGTCCCAGCACCGCCTCGACGTAGGGAGCGTAGTCAAGCATGGATTCGGCTGCGGCGTTTGTGACTTCGGCAAGAGCGCCGGCGCCGAAGAACAGGGCAACGGACACGACGATGAGCGACGCGCCCGGAGCCAGAAGTTTGGCGGGGATCCGCACGTCAGCGGGCAGGTCTGTCAAGGCCGCGCGACCGGTGCTCGAAGAGTCTGGACGGTAGCTGCTCATAGCGCCACCCCAGAAGGTGTTGCGCCACATGCGCTGCAGGGCCAGCACCGTAATGCAGGCGCCAAGCACGATAACCCCAATGAAGGTGAAGCCGAGCGGTCCGGGGTTCTCTGCCGCTGAGCGCACGATGCCGAGCTTGCCCCACAGGCCAGATGTCGGCGGCAGGCCGACAAGAGAAAGCAGACCCAGTACGTAGAACACCGCAGTCCAGCGATCGCGGAAAGCCAGGCCAGACAGGCGGCGGAAAGCGCCTGTACCGTAGGTCTGTTCAATCGCTCCGGTCAGCAGCAGCAGACCGGCCATCGTGATGATGTGGTGGACCATGTAGAACATACCGGCCGAAAGCGATGCAACTGTCAGCAGAGAAGCACCGATGAGGATGTGGCCGACACCGTCGGTCATCATGAACGCAAGCACATTGCGCATGCGGTTGATGCCCCATGCCGACAGGGTCGCGGTCAGAATCGTGACAACGGCGACGATCGCAAGAGGGATCTGCCACGAGTTCGTCGAACCGTAGGCCACGGTGTACACGCGGTATATGCCGTAGAGGCCGACCTTTGTGTGCAGAGCCGAGAACAGGGCCATCATGCCAGCAGACGTGTCCGGGTAGGACCGAACGAGCCATCCGTGGACGGGAACAAAGCCCGCTTTGATGCCGAGAGCAGTCACGACAATTGCCAGGCCCAGACCGCCCTGGGCAGTAATGTCACCGTTCATGCCCATCTGCGCGAGCACGGCGATGTTGACGGTGCCCAGTGCGGCATAGACAAATCCAACGCCGATGACCAGAAGCGTCGAGGTCAGCAGGTTGACCATGACGAACATACGGCCCACGCCCAAGCGCTTCCACGTACCCGTCACAGCGATGAGGGCATAGCTGGGAAGAACCATGACCTCAACCATGACGAAGAAGTTGAAGAGGTCGCCGGTGAGGAACGCTCCGGTGACGCCGGCCATCATCATGAGCACAAGTGACGGCAGGAACCTGTACTGATCTTCGCCGGTCACGACGAGGAACCAGCAGCACACCACCGCGGCAAGTGACGTGACCAGCACCATGAGAGCTGAGAACGCATCGACAACAAACGGAATGGCCAGACCGCCCTCATAGGCGCCGACGTTCTCTGCGTAGACGCTCCCGTCGATCGTCGCCATCAGCATGTACACAGCGGCTGCCGCATTGATGAGCGGAATGCCGAGCATTGCGACGATGTCGAGCCAGCGGCGACGGATGAGAACAGTCAGGGCGGTGCCGAAAAGCGGCAGCCCAACAAGAACTGTGAGAAGAGCGGCACTCATGCTTCGCCCTCCCTGAGTCCCTGCTTCACCTCGGCAAGAGCCGAGTCGCTCAGCAGTTCGTCCTCAGTGACATCACCTTCGCGGATTTCCCCCGTTTCGGGGATCGTCTTCTGGTCGTCATCGTGGCCGAGAACAGCCAGAGCAAGCATGAAGATGGTCACCGCCAGCGTAATGACGATCGCAGTAAGCACAAAGGCCTGCGGAAGCGGGTCAGCCGCATCAGCCGGAAGGGACCGGCCGCCCAGCGGTTCGTGGCGCCACGCAGAAACGCCGGAAGCCAGCAGTGCGAAGTTGGCGGCGTGCGAAACGAGTGCCAAGCCGAAAACGGCGCGGACCATCGACCGCTGCATCATGAGGTACACCCCGCCGGCGGTCAGGATTCCGATGGTGATCGAAAGAATCACTGTCGGCCTCCGTTCTTCTGGTCTGCTTCCTGCTGATCAACAACGCCCAAGCTCCTGCCGGGCCGCAGGCGCTGCCGGGCTGTCGGCCTTTGCGCCCGGACTGCCTCAAGCGGACCGGAGAGTTCACCGTGAACCATTTCGTCTGTGCGTTCGCGCGTACGTTCGAAGTCGACGTCACGGTGCATACGACCACCGGTGAGAACGTCCGAACCGGCCGGCGTGAAGGCGGAGTCCGAAGTGCCCAGCAGGTTGAAGGACACGAGGATGAGGCCGACAACCGCGAGGTAGACACCGACATCGAAGATCATCGACGTGGTCCAGTGCTGCCCAGCGAAGTGACCGTGGGCTGGCTCGAGGAACGAACCTGTCATCACCAAGTTGAGGAAGCCGGTCATCACCGCAGTCATGACACCGCCGCCGATCAGGTACAGCGGCAGGCGCGGCGGACCGATAGCACGGTCGTTCGATGTGGCCATGTAAGCCAAGCCGATAATCGCTGAACCAACCAGAGCGGCAATAAAGCCGCCACCGGGCTCATTGTGACCGCGCATGAAGATGATGAACGACGTCAGGGCAAGAATCGGTGCCGCAACCTTGAACGTGAGGCGCAGAGCAACGAGGTTGGGCCAGGCTTCGAAGACCGCGCGGTGCGCAACGGTGCCCTTGGGCCGCACGGCAACCCACGGCTTACGCGGAACTTCTGCGATTTCGGAGGCCGGCGGGTCGATGTAGCGATCGCGGACGGACGACATGACAGCGACGATCGCGATGCCGGCCATACCGAGAACAGTGAGTTCGCCGAGGGTGTCCAGGGCTCGGAACTCCACGAGGATCGTGTTGACGATGTTGTCACCACCGGAGATTTCGGGGGCTTCGTGGAGGTACTTCATGGCGATCTCGGACCGCTCGCGACGGCCGGACACGAGGAACGTCACGAGAGCCATGGCGCCTCCGACGACAACGGCGAAGACAGCACGGCCGAACTGCTTGCGCTTGGGGTAGCGCCAGAAGGTCTTCGGCAGCTTCTGCAGAACGAGCATGAAGACGATGATCGTCATGGCTTCGACCAGCAGCTGAGTCAGCGTGACATCCGGTGCGCCAAGGGCCATGAGCTGCACGGTGGCCAAAATACCGACGGCGGAAAGCGAAATGGTGGCCGTCAGGCGCGAACGGGCCATGCAGACCGACAACACCGCAAAGCCGATGACGAGCATGAGCACAACGTCCATTGTGCGGTTGAGGTTCTTCTGCAGGGGCGGCACACCACCGGAGGCGAAAACGGCAATCGCTCCGCCGTAGACGACAATCGCAAGCAGCGTAAACGAAGCTGTGAGGTGCGGCAGCGCGCGTTCGGAGCCGATGAAGCGGTTGAGAACCACACCACAGCGGCGGAAGACAC
The DNA here is from genome assembly GCF_001806795.1 of Brevibacterium sp. HMSC22B09. Lineage (NCBI taxonomy): Bacteria > Bacillati > Actinomycetota > Actinomycetes > Micrococcales > Brevibacteriaceae > Brevibacterium > Brevibacterium sp. HMSC22B09. Next base: position 11,401 of record NZ_KV786021.1, read on the forward strand.
CCTGAATGCCGCGCAGAACCTGCGCGGTGGTGATGGGCGGGCCGGACTTGGCAAAAGCGGCAAACACCCTGCTGCGGAAGGCAATGACAACCAGACCCGCGATGATGATGACGATGCTCGCGGCAAGTTCCAGATTGAATCCGTGCCACAGGGACAGGTGCACATCTGCCGATTCACCAAGAGACGAAGCCACACCGGGTGTGAGGAACCGTTCGAGGCTGCCAAGAGAGAAGACGAGCGGAACGGATGCGAGGATCGGCAGGGCTGCGAAGGTGAACATGACCGGGTCGGACGGGCTGAGCTCAGACTTGTCGACTTCCGGACCGTCAATGAACGCACCGAACACTATCCGCACGCAGTAGGCGATCGTGAAAATCGATGCCAGTGCCGCTGCGATGAGCGCAACCACACCAGCGACCGAACCCGCTGACAGCAGACCGGAGAAGATCGCCTCCTTCGACACAAAGCCCATCAGAGGCGGAATGCCAGCCATGGAGGCCGCACCGATGACGGTGACGGCAAAACTGAAGGGAGCAATACGCGCAAGCTTCGGAATGGAGCCGAAGATCCGCGTGTGCCCGATGTGGTCGATGACGCCGACCATCATGAACAGGCCCGACTTGAACATCGCGTGGGCAACAACGTGCAGAAGACCGGCGGTCAGCGCAAGCGGAGTGCCAACTCCAACAGCCGCCACAATGAGGCCCAGCTGGCTGACCGTGGAAAACGCCATGAGCTTCTTGACGTCGTCCTGTGTCAGCGCCAACCAGCCGCCCACAGCAACCGTGATGAGCCCCACCGTGGTGAGCAGAACATTCCACACGACAACGTCATGGAACGCGGGCGAAAAGCGAAACAGCAGGAAAATACCGGCCTTCACAACGGCCGCGGCATGCAGATAGGCACTCACCGGAGTGGCGGCCGCCATCGCATCAGGCAGCCACGCGTGGAACGGGAACTGAGCCGACTTCGTAAACGCCGCGACCGCCACCAAAACAGCGGCCGTCGGAGCAAGCCACGGAAGATCCGACCAGGCACTTGAAGCCAAAGCCCCTGACACAGAGGTCGTGCCCGTCGTCATCGCGATGAGCGCAACTGCGGCCAACAGCAGGACACCGCCGAAGAACGTCATAAACATGGTGCGCAGCGACGGCGCCCATGCGGCCGGGCCCGAACGGGCAATCAGCATAAACGAGGCCAACGACGTGACTTCCCAGCACACAAACAGCAGGAAGAGGTCATCTGCGAGGACGAGGCCGACCATGGCGAAGGTGAAGGTCGCCATCAGCCAGTAGAAGCTCGTCGTGCGGCCCGGCGGGAAATAGCGGGTCGAATAGAACAGCACGACCGCACCGATGAGAAGCGCAATGTAGGTGAAGATGACGCCGAGCCCATCGGCTTGCAGCGCGGCACGTGCGCCCAGCGCCGGGACCCAGGCAACAGACCACGATGGCGTGCCGCCGGCAAAGACTGCGGCTGCAGCAGGAGTGAAGACAACCGCGGCTGCGATGTATGCCGCTCCGATGATCCAGCCGGAATTGCGCCCGAAGAATCGCGTAATGAGCGGTACGAGGACAACAACCGCACCCAACAGTCCAAGTGTCGATGCGAGTTCCACGTAGGCGCCTTTCATCATCGGCGAATCGGTAAAGGTCAGGGACATCTTAGCGGCGCCGTGACTCCATCACCAATCCGGGCGGGACCAAGCCCGACCTCCGGCATCAGGCAGTGCTCTGAAACCGGTCCAGGGTCCTCGTTGTGCTTAAGAGCCCTGCTGAGCCTGCCTCCTGCATTCGGCCGCGACGAGCTCAACCAGCTTCTGCGCGTGAGCTGCCGGAGCAGAGTTGCTTGCTCTCTCCCCCGCCGCCCGCGCGGCGGTTTCGACCGTTGACCATTCAGCCACAACTGCTTCAAGAGTGTCTGCCAGACCCTGTGCGTCCGGCGAAGACGCGAGGATCGTCGCATCTCCGAACTCCCGCGCCAGCACGGGGTCGCTTACAACAATGCCGCGACTCGCAGCGCACGCCTCGATCATGACCATCGGCTGGTTATCGAAGCCCAATGAGGTCTGCACCGCAAGGTGACTGCGCACCAGCAGCTGCTCAACCTGCTGCGGGGAAACCGTTCCTATGCAGCGGACATTTGCCGGGTGACAGTCAAGATCACCGCCTGCGACCTCGAGCAGCACCGGCACTTGGCGATCAAGAAGGATCTGCATGGCTTCAAGGGCAACATCGAGACGCTTTTCCGGAGCAAAGCGGCCGACCCACGCCAACCGAAGCGGAACCTGCCGAGGCAGAGGACGGGTGTGCGCTGTCCGCTTGGCGGCGTTCGACAGAACGACAACGTTGCCGGCACCGGCCTCAATCAGCTTCTGTGCCTGGTGCTTCGACGGTGAGAGGACGACATCAGCGTGCTGGGCCATGGCCAGAGTCATCGCTCGCAAGGCTGAATCTGCAGGCCGGTCAGCAAGCCTTGACTTCGGGGTCTTCTGCCGAGTGAAAAGCCGGTAGAGGCCTCGCATCGCAGGTACGGCCGGCCCAGCCGACTTAGGTGCTTGCCAAAAGAAAGTGTGCACCGTGTGCAGTGTGACGATCCCCAAGCTCTTGGCGGTTGCGACGGCCGCAGCGGCAAGCCCGAATTCCGAATGCACAATGACCACATCCGGCGCAGCTGCCATCAGCACCCGCCTCATCCAGCGCGCCAAACCGCGACCGAAGAAGTACACCGGCAGACCCGCACCGGGAATGCGGACCGTGCTCGGCGGGTTGATCACCTCGACCTCAGGGAGACCCGGTGCCTGGCGCGCACGGGGCGCCATGACGGCCACACTGTGCCCGGCATCGTGCAGAGCCCCTGCCTGCGTAAGAAAAGCCGTCTGTGCCCCGCCGACATAGTCGAGGTCGTAATCGCACACCAACAGGAACTTCACAAAACCGCCTTGTTCACGATGAGAAGGCGCCCGGGCGCACCGAGGTAAAGCGGGAGGTCACTGCGCGTTCTGCGCTTCGAGCTCCGGGAGCTCGATAGTCGCGCAGTCGCCCCACAGTTTGTCGAGGCCGTAGTATTCCCTGTCGTCTTCGTGGAACACGTGCACAGTGATGTCGCCGAAGTCGACGAGCACCCACCGGTTCTCTCCAGTGCCCTCACGGCGAATCGGCTTGATCTGGTGCCTGCGCAGCAGCTGTTCTTCGATGTTGTCAACGACAGCGTGCACCTGTCGTTCGTTGGATGCTGATGCGATGACAAAGGCATCTGTGAGCACCAGATTATCTGCGACGTCGATTGCGGTGATGTCAGTTGCGAGCCTGTCGGATGCTGCCTGAGCGGCCGTGCGGGCCAGCTCTTTTGCCATGTCAGTTGCGGGCACTGTGACCTTTCTGTTCAGAAGAGCATGATGAGGGCGATGACGATGAGGATGATGGCCACAAGGCCACCGACCCCCAGGACAATGTAAGGAAGCGCGGATGGACGATCGCCGACGAGAATCTCTCCGTCGCCGTAGGTGATGTCACGGGCTTTCATGGGGCCTGCGGGAGGGTTCTCGACCTCTTCGCCTTCATCAGCCTGGAGCATCTGGCTTTCTTCGGGCGAAATGGCGACCGATTCAATCGGCATGGTCGCAGGACCGGATGCGGCACGGCGGAAGTCCTGGCCCGGCTGAGATTTTTCGGGTGCGGCCTTGCTGTTTACGGCAGGCTTGACGTCGTGATCGGCGCTGCCGTGGCCGTCCTTGGCTTCAGCGACGCCGGGGGCGGCAGAAGGCGCGGAGACAACCTTGATGCCCTGCGTATTGGGCTTGACTACGGGTGCGCGGCGTTCCCGCGGCTTACTCGCGGCCTGTCGGCGAGCCACCCAGTCTTCCGACTTCGGGGCCTCGGGAGCCTTCGCAGCGTCGTCTTGGCCCTTCGGAGCTTCGGGAGCCTTCGGAGCGTCGTCTTGGCTCTTCGGAGCGTCGACGGCTTTTTCCACCTGGGTTTCAGCGGTTTCCGGTTCGGGGCTCTGCTGTGCGCCAGGAGCCTGCGTCACAGGAGCCTTCTTCACGACGGGAGCGGGGCTCTTGTCCGCCTGCGCTTCCTTCTGCTGAGTCTCGACTGGCTTCGTGGGCGCCGGCGAGGACTCCTGCGGCGCCTGGTCCGCGTCGACGGGGGCCGGCTCAAGTCCGTGTTCGCGCATGTAGCGTCGGCGTTCAGCCCTGGTTTGGAACTGCGGCATTTCAGGCTTTTCAGACGAAGTTGCGGCCCGGGTAGCCGGTGCGCTGGGGGCCTCCGGTTCACCGGGAACCGCTTCTGGTTTTGCAGGAGCCGGCGCTGGCACGGTACCGATGGGAGCCATCTTTTCGGTGGGGCGCGGGTCAGGCTCATTCTGAACGCGAGGCGCCTGCTGGGTCTGCTGCGTGTCCTGCATCTGCTGTGCAGGGCGGGCGGGTGCAGGTTCGACTGGGCGTGCCGATGTGGCCGGTGCGGCGGGCGCCGTTGCGGGTGTCTGCGGTTTGACTGTCAGCTTGGCCGGTGCCGGCTCTTCTTTCGGACTGTCTTCGACTGAACCTTCTGCGGAGTCCTGGGCAGCAGCTGCGGCTTCCGCGGCACGGCGTTCAGCTTCCCGCCGTTCGCGTCGGGTTCGGTACTGCTCAGCCAATTTCACTCCTGTAGAGGTTGTGTTTTGCGATGTATTGCACGACGCCGTCCGGTACGAGGTACCACACCGGGAGGTCGTCAAGCACCCTGTCGCGACAGTCGGTCGACGAAATCGCCAGTGCGGGGATCTGCAGGAGGCTCACGCCGTCCTGGGGAAGCCCTTCTGACGACAGTTCGTGTCCGGGTCGGCTGACTCCGACGAAATGTGCGAGCTGAAAAAGCTCGTCGACTTCTTTCCACGACAGGATCTGGGCAAGCGCGTCGGCACCCGTGATGAAGAACATCTCGGTGCCCTCGCCGAGTTTTTCAGCGAGATCGCGCAGAGTGTCGATCGTGTAGGTGTTTCCCGGTCGATCGACATCGACGCGGGAAACGGTGAAGCGCGGGTTGGACGCCGTGGCGATCACGGTCATGAGGTAGCGATGCTCGGCATCGCTGACGTTCTTGCCGGTCTTCTGCCACGGGCGCCCCGTGGGGACGAAGATGACTTCGTCCAGCCCGAACCTTGCCGCGACTTCGCTGGCGGCAACCAGGTGGCCGTTGTGGATGGGATCGAATGTTCCGCCCATCACTCCGACCCTGCGCGCTTCGTGGTTCATCATCAGTGGCGGTAGGAAATGCCCTTCCAGCTGAGAGTGACGATTCCCAGGAACAGCAGGGTGCCCAGCGCGGTAGCGCCGTACCAGATCGGGTCCATGGGAAGTTCAGCGCCTTCGTGCGCGTGTTCTGCTGCTGCGAGAAGAATCTCGTTCACTGTTTCTCCTGTATGTAGGTGTGAGTGGTCTGTTTGGGCAACACTTTACCCGTTGGCAGACGGTACCGCTCGGCGTGTCGAAATCAGCTGCGGATCTGGCCTGAACCGCGCATGACCCACTTGGTGGTTGTGAGCTCTGCAAGCCCCATGGGGCCGCGCGCGTGGAGCTTCTGAGTGGAGATTCCAACTTCTGCTCCCAGCCCGAATTCGCCGCCGTCGGTGAACCTCGTCGACACATTGACCCCGACGACGGCGGAGTCGATGGCGTCGACGAAGATGTCGGCGTTGGCGATCGTGTTGGTCACGATGACATCGGTGTGGCCGGTCGAGTAGGCGCGAATGTGTTCGATCGCCTCGTCGATGTCCGACACGATCCGCACCGCGATTTCAAGGTCGTGGTACTCCTTAGCCCAATCGCGGCGCGTGACACGGCCGATCCGGACGCCCTCCGGAGCGCATTCGGCAACATCAGAATCACCGTGGATGGTGACCCCCGCCTCGTGCAGTCGCTCGAGGATCTTCGGCAGCACACGGCGGGCGGCCTTTTCGTGCACCAGCAGTGTTTCCAGCGCGTTGCACACGCTCGGGCGGTGAGTCTTCGCATTGAGCACAAGGTCCGAGGCCATCCGGACGTGTGCAGAAGAGTCAATGAACATGTGGGTGTTGCCGGCACCCGTTTCAATGACGGGCACGATGGAGTCGTGTACGACGCGCTGGATGAGTTCCGGGCCTCCGCGCGGAATAAGCAGATCAACGTAGTCACGTGCCTGCATCAGCACCGCGGCCCCTTCGCGGCCCCACGAATCGATGCTCGAAACGGTGTCGGCCGGCAGACCTGCAGAGGCCACGGCCTTGCGCAGAAGCTCAACCAGCAGAGTGTTCGCCGAAATCGCCGCGGAACCGCCGCGCAGGATCACCGCGTTGCCTGCCTTGATGGCGAGAGCCGCAATGTCAACGGTGACGTTCGGCCGTGCCTCGTATATCGCGCCGATAACGCCCATGGGCACACGCTTCTGCATGAGGTTGATGCCGTTGGGCAGGGTACGGCCGCTGACGATGTCCCCAACCGGGTCAGCCAGACCGATCACGTGTCGCACAGCGGCCGCAATGCCGCGCACGCGCTGTTCGTTGAGTTCAAGGCGATCGAGCAGCGAATCCGAAAAACCGCGCTTCTTTGCGGTTTCGAGGTCTTCGGCACTTGCTGCCACGATGTCGTCGATGTTGTCTTCCAAGGTCTGCGCGATCGCCTCGAGAGCCGCGTTCTTGTCCTTGGTCGATGCGGTCGACACAACCGCCGAGGCGGTTTTGGCAGCCGCGGCAACGCGCGTGACCGCCCGTTCGATCTTGGGATCGATGTCAGTGGTTTCCGTCATGTCACACTGTCCCGTTCTTTGTCAGAATCATGTCGTTTCGGTGAACGACTTCCCTTTGGAACGATACGCCGAAGCGGCGACCGAGTTCACTCTTGCTCAGACCGAACATCTGGGGAAGTTCGTCCGCACTGAAGTTCGGGAGTCCGCGCGCCAAGCGCGTTCCGCGCGGATCAACAATATCGACCGGCTCGCCGGCTGCGAAGCGGCCTGAAACATCAACAACACCCGCAGCCAGAAGTGATTTGCCACCCTCGGTGAGGGCTTTGGCCGCACCGGCATCGACCCGAATGGAACCCGCCGGCTCAGCAAGGTGCGCAAGCCACAGCAAACGCGTCTGGCGCCTGGAGTGCGTGGGACCGAAGTACGTGCCCACGTCCTCCCCGCGAACAGCAGAGACTGCCAGATCAAAAGACGTCAGGACGCTGGGAATCCCGGAGTCTGCCGCGATCACCGCAGCATGGACCTTTGTCGCCATGCCGCCAGTGCCGACAGCACTGCCGCTGCCGCCGATGGTAAGCGAGGCGAGATCCTCAGGACCGGCCACAAAGGGAATGCGCACCGCCGAAGGGTCTTCCGGAGGCGCCGACAGGAGCGACGACACATCTGATAGCAGAACGAGAGCCTCTGCGTGTGCCATCTGCGCAACCAGCGCGGCCAGACGGTCGTTGTCACCGAAGCGCAGTTCGTCCGTTGCCACCGCGTCGTTTTCGTTGACGATCGGCAGAATATTCATCGCCAGCAGACGGTTGATGGTGTTCTGTGCGTTGCGGTAGGTCGAGCGGCGCACCATGTCGTCCACCGTCAAGAGAACCTGCGCTGTCACCACCCCGTGGCCAGCGAGTTCTTCCGTGTAGGCCGTCATGAGAAGGCTCTGGCCAACAGCAGCGGCAGCCTGCAGGGTCGGCAGGTCAGAAGGCCGCTGCTCGATCGGCATGGGGCCCAGACCCGTGGCAACAGCCCCGGAGGTCACGAGGATGACCCTCTTGCCCGCATCGTGCAGTTTGCCGATGATGTCAGTCAGCTCAACCAGACGCGCGCGGTTGAGGCCCCCTTCGTCGGTGATCGACGACGATCCGACCTTGACGACGATTGTTTCGGCGCGACGGATGGAGTCGCGCACTGCTGCTGCATCAGTCAACGGCTATTCAGCCTCCCGCTGCGCCTTTTCGGCCAGGCGCTCAGCTTCGAGTTCCGCACGCGCGGCGGCCTTTGCGTCCATGCGCTCGTGGAAAGCGGCCTTGCGCTCAGCGCGCGAAGCACGGCGATTCTCTTCAAGACGCGAGTCGCTGCCGCGTTTGCCCAGGGGCTCTCCCCCGCCCAGAAGTGTGGGATCCCAGTCGAAGACGACAGCGTCTTCGCCCGGACCGATGACAATCGTGTCGCCGGGGTGTGCCCCCTGCTTGAAGAGTTCGTCCTCGACGCCGAGCCTCTGCAGGCGGTCCCCGAGGTAGCCGATGGCCTCGTCATTCGTGAAGTCTGTCTGCAGGATCCAGCGTTCCGGCTTGTCTCCGCGAACTCGATACACGGGGCCTTCAGGTCCGTTTTCAGGTGTGATCGTGAATGACCCGCCGCGATCGACCGCTGCTGGCCGGATGACCTGGCGGGCAGGTTCGTCATCGAGCTCTGCTCGCCGGCTGCGCTCTTCAAGCACGATTTCAGCCATCGCGTAGGACAGCTCTTTCAGCCCTTCGTGCGACACAGCCGAAATGTCGAACGTGCGGTAGCCCGCTTCATTCAATTCAGCCCGCACGATGTCGGCAAGGTCTTTGCCGTCAGGGATGTCAGTTTTGTTCAACGCGACCAGGGTTGGGCGCTGAGTGAGCGGCAGCAGATCCCCGCTGGAGTCGACGTCGACTTCGTAGGCAGCGAGTTCAGCCTCAATCGTTTTGAGGTCGCTCACGGGGTCGCGCTCGGGTTCCCACGTCGCCATGTCGATCACGTGCACGATAGCCGCACAGCGCTCAATGTGGCGCAGGAAATCCAGCCCAAGGCCTTTGCCCTGAGCAGCACCGGGAATGAGACCGGGAACGTCCGCGACCGTGAAGCGCGTGTTGCCGGCCTGAACGACACCCAGGTTGGGAACGAGAGTCGTGAACGGGTAGTCCGCGATTTTCGGCTTTGCGGCAGACAGCGCTGCGATCAGGCTCGACTTGCCGGCCGACGGATAGCCGACCAGCGCAATGTCAGCGACGGTCTTCAGTTCGAGGACAACATCGACTTCTTCGCCCGGCGTTCCCAGCAGGTGGAAGCCGGGAGCTTTGCGTTTGGTCGACGCGAGAGCCGCATTGCCCAGGCCGCCGCGACCACCCGAAGCGGCAACATAGCGTGCGCCGGCACCCACGAGGTCTGCAAGGATTTCGCCATCACGGCTCTTGACGACAGTGCCGTTGGGCACGGGGACGATACGGTCGCCCGCCTTCGCTCCGTGCCGCAGGTCTCCGGAGCCGGCCGCGCCGTTGTCGGCTTTGATATGCGGTGAGCGGTGATAGCTCAGCAGCGTGGTGGTCTGCGGGTCGACTTCGAAGATGATGTCGCCGCCGTCTCCGCCGTTGCCGCCATCGGGTCCGCCCAGCGGTTTGAACTTCTCGCGACGCACAGACGTGCACCCGTCGCCCCCGTTTCCGGCAGCGAGGAAAAGAGTCACGCGATCGACGAACTCGACAGCCACGGCATTCCCTTTCTAATGAATGTGGGGCGAGCCGCTTTGCGACTCGCCCCACAATTCTAAACTCTGTTATTCAGCAATGACGCTGACCGTCTTGCGGCCGCGCTTCTGACCGAATTCCACGGTTCCCGTAGCAAGCGCGAACAGTGTGTCGTCGCCACCGCGTCCGACGTTGACGCCGGGGTGGAATTTGGTTCCGCGCTGGCGAACGAGGATTTCGCCGTTGTTCACCAGCTGACCGCCGAAGCGCTTGACACCCAGGCGCTTGGCGTTGGAATCACGACCGTTGCGAGTGGAGCTCGCACCCTTCTTAGTTGCCATAGTTCAGTACTCCTGGGTTCTGCTTACTTGATGCCGGTGATCTTGAGGCGCGTGAGTTCCTGGCGGTGGCCCTGACGACGCTTGTAGCCGGTCTTGTTCTTGTACTTCTGGATGACGATCTTGGGGCCGCGGAGCTCGTCGACGACTTCAGCGCTGACCTTGAGCTTGGCCACGTCTTCCGGGGCGTGGGTTACGGTGTCGCCGTCCACGTGGAGAACGACGTCAAGATCGACGGAGTCCCCGGCTTCGGCTTTGATCCGGTTGACGGTGATGACATCGCCGACAGACACCTTTTCCTGGTGACCACCGACGCGGACAATGGCGTAGACCATAAACAGTCCCCTTCTTTTCTGCTGTGAGCGGCTGTTTCCACCACTCCCATTCGTACCGGCGACTTTCCCTTGGCCCATGGCCCATTAGGAGGAAAAGTCCGCCGTGATGCGATTGCACCGACCTGCAATCTTAATCTTCACAGCCCCCGAAAGTCAAAGCGACTGGCGAGCCTCTTGTTCCGCGATCCGCTGGTGGCGGCGGATGACGTGCGCAACCGTGAAACCCAGCAGCTCCTCTGCGAATTCCGGGTCAAGTCCGCTGGCTTCGGCCAATGAGCGCAGACGTTCCAGCTGACGCTGTTCGCGTTCGGGGTCCGCCGGCGGCAGCTGTTGGAACGCTTTGAGGTGGCCGACTTTCTCAGTGAGCTTGAACCGTTCGGCCATGATGTGGATGAGCACAGCATCAAGGTTGTCGATGCTGTCGCGCAGCTGCTGCAGCTCTTCAGGAATCTCCGTCATGGAACCCAATGCTACCGGCGGATGCGGCCCACTTTCGGAGGTGTTCACCCAGCGAACGGGACGTGAGCGGATCTCTTCCGTTTTCGCACACGGGAACTCTCCACGGCAGCTCGCTTCGCGGCCTTCTGTCCCCCATAAGGTCAGCGAAGTCCTCCAGCTGTCGGTCAAGAACGCGCCGTCCGCCGTACCTGCTGGCAAGAGCACCCATGGCCGTGGGAAGAACAGGTTCTGCTATTCGAATCTCTGTGTCCGCGGCCGGAACGGTCTCGAAGTCGGCTCCCGTGATCACATCGGCCCCTGCCAGCAGAAAAGCTGTGTCTTCCAGGGGCTCCAGTGACGCGTCGGCAGCGTCCGCATCCGCAAGCACGCCCCGCATCCAGCAGCGCTCCCCCTCGTCAATGCTGAGCACAGTCTGGGGCAGAGCCCACGCGTCGACACGGCCTGCCTTCGGCAGCCGCACCGCAACCCGCAGGTCAAAGCCCAGCTGCGCCGGAGCCGCGACAGCCGCAGTGAACTGCTCACGGGCGATGAACTGCACCCACAGCCAGAAGTCGACGAGGTCGGATCGCTCCTCCTGAAAAATATGAACTTCACGCGCATCGGATGATTCGGGCACCGACGCATCCATCCGCATAGCCCTGTACACCGCCCATCCGCGCAGCCCGGGCCCAGCCTGCGCGCAAAAAGACGCGAACTCAGCGTGCCTGCTTGTGCGCACTGGAACTTCGTACAGCGCCAGAAGCGCGCGAAGTTTGCGTTCGCGCACCAGTTCGGGGTTCATCGGTGTGTTGCGAGAGGAGCTTTCCAGCAAGTCAACGCCCAGCGCCCGCACCGCCGTTCGTGTCGCATTCTGCGCGGTTCCGTATTCCGGGGTGTCGGTGATGCTGATGTACAGCGGATCGAGAGCACACCGGCTCTCCACGTCGAATGGGTCGTATCCGGCAGACGCAGTCACCGGGGAAAGCATGATTGTTTCGGCACCGGCCGCGGCGGCCTGCACCGCAATGTCGCGCAGGTCGGCGAAGTCGCCCACACCCCACGAACGCCCCATGCGGGCTGATGCCAGGTGCAGATCGAAGCCTCGCTCACCTGGCTGCACTGCAGCTTCACTCACCATCAGGGGTGTATGGCTGACTGCGCCGTCGACCGCGCACGTGATTTCGCCAATACCCGTCTCACGTGGAGGCATAATCGCTGTGAACTCGTGCCGGACTTCCGAGGCGCCTGCCACCGTCACGGTCTGCGTTCCGGTAATCGTCGGGGTGATGTTCGCGGGAACCGGTTCGCCGCTGAGTCCGACTGTCGACACCGATGCGGTGGCGGGGTCGGAGGTTCGCACGGGTATTGCCGCCGAATGGCCGGCTTCGGCAACGACAGCCGCCGGCAGGGCGGAGAGCCACTGCCGGCGGTTTTCGCGGTCGATGAGGATCTGCAGTTCGCTGCTGTCCTCGGCGGTGAAGCCGAGAACATGCAGCGCGGCGGCCAGCTGGTCATCAGACAGCGGCCGGCCCGCGACATCGCGTTCTCCGTCGATGCCGAGCAGGGCGGCCAGCTGGCGCATCCCGCCGGTCATGTCCGACTGCAGGATCCCCGCCACGGGTCAGTCCTGGCCGATGATGAGGATGGGCGGTTCCGGTTCAGCAGGCGCTTGGGGCTTCTTCGGCTCCTGCTTCTTCGGAGCTTCCTCAGGCCTGGGCTCCGGTTCCTGAACTGCTTTTTGGATGCGCGTCTGCGAAGCCCCGCCGATCATGAGCAGACCTTCCGATTCCGGTGTCGGCATGCTGACGGGCTCAGCCTGCTTACGGGCAGCCGAGTCCGCTTCAGCCTCGCTGCCGGAGCTGCTGTCTGCATCGTTGTCGCCTGTACCGTCACCGACAGGGTTTTCGGTGTTCTCAGCCGGCTCGGCCGATTTGATGCGACGGCCGCCTCCGCGGGTTCCGCGGCGACGACGCGCGCGGCGTTCGCGCTGTTCGCCATCGTCGGACGCGGCCTCACCGGTGTGCTCAGCGCTGGCTGCCGGTGTCTTCGCCGCTTCTGCCGCGTCAGGCGAAGCATCAGGCGTGTCACCAGACGTGGCCGCTGGCTCGTCTGCTTCGGCGGGTGCTTGAGGTTCCTCGTGGTCCCGAATGGTGGCCTTGGCGATGGCCGCCATGGCCTTCTGGGACTCCCGGCTGCGCTTTTCGTCTTCTTCAGACTGCTGGCTGCCGGAGGAGTTGTTGTGCGAACCGCGCGAGTTGTCCTTGTTGTCGCGGTTCTTGCGGCGCGACTTGTACTGGCGGCCGGAGTGGTCCGGTTCGGTGCCCGGCAGCATAAGGCCGCGTCCGGAGAGGTCTTCCCCGGCTGCCGCGAGACCTTCGGCCAGGCCCGTGCCGATGCGCTTGCGGGTCATCTGGACGAGCCCGAGCGAGGTCACTTCGGCCACCTGGTGTTTGGTGCGGTCGCGGCCCAGGCATTCGACCAGGCGGCGAACCACGAGGTCGCGGTTGGATTCAAGCACCATGTCGATGAAGTCGACGACGATGATGCCGCCGATATCGCGCAGACGCAGCTGGCGGATGACTTCTTCTGCCGCTTCGAGGTTGTTCTTCGTGACGGTCTCTTCGAGGGATCCGCCGGAGCCGGTGAACTTGCCGGTGTTGACGTCGATGACGGTCATCGCCTCTGTGCGGTCGATGACGAGCGAACCGCCTGAGGGCAGGTTGACCTTGCGATTGAGCGCCTTGTCGATCTGTTCGGACACGCGGTAGTGGTCGAAGATGTCGTCGTCACCTTCGTAGCGGGATACGCGATCCCGCAGGTCGGGTGCCACGGATTCGACGTATTCGGTGATGACGTCCCACATGCGGTTTCCGTCGATCACGAGTTCGCTGAAGTCTTCGTTGAAGACATCGCGGATGATGCGGACCATCATGTCCGGTTCGCTGTACAGGAGTTCCGGTGCACGCACCTTGGTGGACGAGGACTTGCCCTCGATCGTCTCCCAGCGCTTGTGCAGGCGTTCGATGTCCTGACGCAGGTCGTCTTCCGAGGCGCCTTCTGCGGCTGTGCGCACGATGACGCCGGAGCCGTCTGGGACGGCGTCTCTCAGGATCGACTTAAGGCGGCTGCGCTCACTGTCGGGCAGTTTGCGCGAAATGCCGGTCATCTGGTTGCCGGGGACGTACACAAGGAAGCGGCCGGGCAGAGAGATCTGCGCGGTCAGGCGCGCGCCCTTGTGCCCAACGGGGTCCTTTGTCACCTGGACGAGCACGGGGTCGCCGGGGTTAAGGGCGACTTCGATGCGGCGGGGTTTGCCGTCCATGCCGAGGGCGTCCCAGTTGACTTCACCGGCATACAACACGGCGTTGCGTCCCTTGCCGATGTCGACAAAGGCTGCTTCCATGCTGGGCAGAACGTTCTGCACGCGGCCCAGGTACACATTGCCGATGAGCGAGGACTGCTGGCGCTTCTCCGACAGGTAGTGTTCGACGGCAATGCCGTCTTCGGTGACAACGAGCTGCGTACGGCCGTCTTTTTCGCGCACGATCATTGCGCGTTCAACCGATTCGCGGCGGGCCAGGAATTCAGCTTCCGTGATGACGGGACGACGTCGCCCAGCGGCCCGGCCTTCCCGACGGCGCTGGCGCTTCGCCTCTACGCGCGAGGACCCGCGGATACCCGTGACTTCGCTTTCGAGCGAGGTGGTGCGGCGGCTTCCGCGCTCACGGCGGCGTGTGCGACGGCGCCTGCGACCGCTGTCGCCGTCGTTGTCATTGCCTTCGTTGTCGTCGGAGTCCACTGTGCGGCTGTCGTGATCGCTGTCTCCGCGACTGCCGTGTTCGTCACGGCCGCGTCGGCGGCTGTCGGAACCGGAGTCGTTCGAGTCGTCCGAATCATCGTGCGAATCGTCGTTGTCGTCACGGTCATCGCGCGAGCGTGAGCGCCGACCTCGACCACCGCGCCGACGGCGGCGTCGACCGCCTTCGCGGCCGCCTTCGTCGTCGTTGGAACCGCCGTCGGAATCAGTGTCGCCGGAGTCCTCGGTGTCGTCCGAATCGTCGTAGTCATCGTCTTCGGGTTTCCAGTCGGGATCCACCTGAACGCCCAGTTCGGCCTTCGGCTGCTGGAACAGCAGCGCACCGCCGGCCGGAGCGGTGACGGGGACAACCTCGGTGTCGTCGTAATCCTCAGATGCCCGTGCGGAGAAAGCGGGTGCGGTCTGCAGTTCGGCGGATGCCGCACTCACCGGCAGACCGGCGACCTCCGGCTGGGCCGCGTTGGAGAACAGGCCGCCCGAAAACGCTGTTTTGCCAGCTTTGTCGTCAGCTTCGTTCTCAGCGCTGTCTTCTGCGTCGCGGTCGTGTTCTTCTTCGGAATCGTCGACGTCTGCGGTGTCGTCAACCCGATCTTCTGTCGGTTCGTCCTGGCTTTCGCCGCGGCTTTCAGCATTGCGCTTCTGGCCGGCTTTGTCGGCGATCGACTCCAAAAGCTCTGCGCGACGGCTGTCGTCTTCCGCCTGCGTCTGGCGTCCCTGGGACTGCTGGCGCAGCGCTTCGAGGTCGGAAAGGATTCCCTCTGTGGGATCCACTGTGTCACTCATTGAAAACTCCTGTCCCGATCGAGCGGTGCAACGTCCGCGACCGGGATCATGTCCTTGTCATAATCACAAAAGTCTGTGAGCTGCTGTGGGCTCGCGCGAATGCTCAGCGCGGTGGCCCAGGGCTTCATCTTGAACCTGGCCGAAATTCTTCGGAGAGGTGGAAGCACACCCGGCGCGGTTGCTCTGCCGGAGCTCTGATGCTCATTATGTCACAGCGCACCTGGGACGACACTGAATCCGGGCTGTCCCACCCGGCGGTGCCCACCTCGATTCGACCGGTGGGCTCAAGCGGTGGATGATGTTTCTATGACCTCAGGAACCAGTGTGCAGACAGCAGAGCTTTCCGTCCCCTCCCCGTGGTTCAGCCGCAAGAGGCCTTTCGGAATCTTCCTCGTGGTGACAGCCGTCATCGGCTTGATCGCATCTTTGGACCTGTCGATTGAGAAAATCAAAAAACTCGAAAATCCCGGGCATGTCCTGTCCTGTGACTTCAATCCGTTCTTTTCGTGCGGTTCCGTCATGAACTTCTGGCAGGCTCAGCTATTCGGCTTTCCCAATCAGCTCATCGGGATTGCTGCGTTCATCTTCCCGCTGCTTCTGGGCGTCCTTCTGATCAGCCGCACGGAGATCCCCCGCTGGGTCATGATCGGTCTGCTGATCGGACTCACGGGCGGTGTCGCACTGGTCATCTTCCTGTTCATCAGTTCGATTTTCGTCATCGGGATCGGCTGCCCGTGGTGCATTGTCGTGTGGACCGTCGTCATTCCGATGTGGTTCATCACCGCGGGCCACCTGGCGCTCACGGGCGGCTTTGGGTCAGCTGTCCAGCACTCCCCCGTCATCCAGGTCTTCGCGTCTCATGCGGTTCTTCTGTCCGTGGCGGCTCTCGCGCTCATCTACCTGAGCATCGTCGCGAAGTTCTGGACGTTCTTCTCAAGCCTCGTCTGAACCGGATCGGTTCGCACCCCTCCCACCGGTTCCGGTGGGGAACAAGAAAAAGCCGGCCTCCGCCTCGTATGACGAGGTCCTCGAATCACGAGGTGGAGGCCGGCTTCTGTCTGCCTGGAAAGGTCAGTCGAGCTCGGGGAACCAGATCTTGATTTCTCGTTCTGCCGACAGCGTCGAATCCGAACCGTGGACGATGTTCTTCACAACACTTTCGCCCCAGTTGCGACCGTGGTCACCGCGGATGGAACCGGGAGCGGCGGTCGTCGGGTCGGTGGTGCCGGCCATGACGCGGAATGCTTCGATCACATCTTCGCCAGTGACGACGATCGCCACCGACGGCCCACTGCCCATGTATTCGACCAGCGGTTCGTAGAACGGCTTGCCTTCGTGCTCTTCGTAGTGCGCGCTGAGCATGGAGCGATCAGCCTGCACCATCTTCAGGGCACTGATTTCGTAGCCCTTCTTTTCAAGACGGCTGATGACTTCGCCGACAAGGCCCCGTTCAACGCCATCGGGCTTGACAAGTACGAGTGTGCGTTCCTTCATCATTCCTCTTTCTCCTGAGTGTCAGGTGAAGCGGGTGAGCCCGCCCGATATGCCTGTTTGACGTAGGCGGTGGCTTCGCGGTCAATCCGTCGGCCCCAGTAGATGCCGACGGCCCACATGGCGCCGAAGACGACGGCGACGACAACGAGTCCGCCCAAAACAATACCGCTTGCCAGTATCAGCAGCTGAATCATCCACCCCAGCGCAATGCCCAGGCCCTTCTGGCCGGCTTTCTTCGGCAGAGTTGCCGTGGCGATGATGCACAGCGCACCGAGCGCAACAGCCCCGGCCACGAGCCAGCCGAACGGCAGCGGCTGCAGACCGTAGCCGACCAGCAGGGCAAAGTAGACGATGATCGCCTCAGAGATGAGAACGGTTCCACCGAGGATCGGCAGCTTCGACTTCAGCGGAAGCTGAGGAAGTTCAGCAGGGGTCTCCTGCGTCATTGAGCATCCTTTCGGCCCAGCAGGGTGCGGGCCTCGGCAACGGTTGACAGCGAACCGGTCACAACGATTCCCGTTCTGCGCTCAGGGTCTTCAAGAGCGAGGTCGACTGCGCGCATGAGCGCGTCGTTGAGGTTGTCGGTTCGGATGACGTCGTCCGGATCCCACCATTCTTCAGCGGCTTCGGCGAGTTTCTGCGAGCTCAGAGCGCGCGGACTCTGAGCCTGAGACACGACGACCCTGCCGGCGGTCCGATACAGGTGTTCCAACACTCCGTGCACGTCTTTGTCTTCGTACACCGCGACCACCGCGACGACATCCGAGAAGTCGAAGGAGTCCGCAAGCGCTTCCCGCAGCGCGATTGCCGCGTCCGGGTTGTGGGCGCCGTCGACGACGATCGTCGGGTCGGACCGCATGACCTCCATGCGGCCCGGCGAAGTGACGGTACTCAGTCCGGTGCCGATCGTGTCCGTGTTCAGAGGTTTGTCTTCCGTGCCGAGGAACTGTTCGACGATGGCAACCGCCAAAGCTGCGTTGTCGATCTGGTGGCGTCCCAGAAGCGGCAGGAACAGATCGCTGTAGACGTCGTAGGCCCCGCGCAGGGAGAACAGCTGCCCGTCGACGGCTTGTTTGGCTTCGAGGACTTCGAACTCGCGGCCGAACCAGCGCCCGGTGAGCCCCCGGCCGGCAAGCTGGCTTTCGAGTTCTTCTGCCGCCTCGTCGTCTTGGTTGCCTATGACCGCCACCGGTGTTGGCGCGGGAGTGTCGTCCTGTGTCCTATCGAGGATCCCGGCCTTTGTGGCTGCGATGTCGGTCAGGGTGTCTCCGAGGAACGCCTGGTGGTCCAGACTGATGTGGGTGAATCCGCACACTTCAGCGTCAGCCACATTGGTTGAGTCCCACTGACCGCCCATCCCGACTTCGAGCACGTATACGTCGACGGGGGCGTCAGCGAATACGGCGAATGCGAGCACGGTCAGCGCTTCAAAATATGTCAGCGGCGGCCGCCCGTCTCCTGCGAGTTCGGCGTCGACCATGTCGAGGAACGGTCGGATTTCTGCGAATACCCGTACGAAGTCGTCCTCTGACACGGGTGCGCTGTCGACGGAGATGCGTTCGGTGACGGAGTGCAGGTGGGGGCTGGAGAAGCGTCCCACCCGCAAGTCGTGAGCGCTCAGCAGCGCGTCCACCATGCGGGCGGTGGAGGTTTTGCCGTTGGTGCCCGCGATCATGATGACCGGCGCGGCTCGGTGAATGTCACCGAGCAGTTCGCAGGCGCGCAGGGTGGCGTCCAGGCGCAGTTCGATTTCGGTTTCGCCCGCGCGGGCCTGCAGCGCGGCCTCAGCCAGCTGCAGGCCCGTCGGTTCGGTGTTCGTCATGCGTGCTTCTCCACGCGCACGGCGGCACCGTCGGCGAGTTCGGCGGCTTCGAAGACCTGCCCTTCACCAAGCGGCTCCTGCGTGATCCGCAGGGTTTCGGCCAGGGTTTCCTTGGCGATGAGGTCGCTGTAGCCGCTGAGTGCTTCGGCGCTTTCTGCCGGGACGCTGATGGCCACGTCGATGCGGTCCGACACGTGCAGGTCGAGTTCCTTGCGGGCGCTCTGGATGGCGCGGATGGTGTCGCGCGCCTGGCCTTCAGCCCGCAGTTCGTCGGTCACAACAGTGTCGAGAGCGACGAAGCCGGACTCGGTGGGAGCAAGCACGATTCCGTCCTGACCGGATTCCGCGACGTCCTCGAGGGTGTATTCGCCTTCCTGCAGTTCGATGCCGCCGGACACGACAACACCGCCTGTGACAGACCAGTCTCCGGACTTGGATCCCTTGATGGCTGCCTGGACGTTCTTGCCCAGGCGCGGGCCTGCGGCGCGTGCGTTGACGGTGAGCTTCTGTTCGAGTTTGAAGCCGGCCTCTTCGGCCTTGTCAACCGGCATGACGACGACTTCGCGCACGTTGAGTTCGTCGGCGATGATCGACGTGAACTCTTCGCCCAATTCGATGTCCGTTGCGACGGTCAGGCGTGCCAGCGGCAGACGCACGCGCAGCTTTTCAGCCTTGCGCAGGCTCGAGCCGACCGAGCAGATGGACCGGGTGAGGTCCATTGCCTCGACGAGTTCCGGGTTGGCTTCGAACAGCGAGCTGTCCGGGTAGTCAGCCAGGTGGACGGAGCGCTCCCCCGTCAGGCCGCGGTAGATCTCTTCGATCGTGAACGGCAGCAGCGGTGCAGCGACCTTGAGGAACGCTTCGAAGCACGTGTAGAAGACGTCGAAGGTTTCGTGGGTCGCTTCCGAGCCTTCCCAGAAGCGGCGGCGCGAACGGCGGACGTACCAGTTGGTGAGCATGTCCAGGTGCTCGCGGAACAGCCCGCACGCGCTCCACAGGTTGTACTCGTCCATGTGCTCGGCGAAGCTGTCGATGAAGTCGCGCGTCTTCGCCAGGAGGTAGCGGTCGAGCACCTGCGAGGACTCGTAGCGGTGACGAGCCTGGTAGCCCGAACCGGACTTGCCCTCTGCGGGCGTTTCACCCGGAGCGTCTGCCGTGTTGGAGTACGTGGCGAAGAAGTGCCACGCGTTCCACGCCGGCAGGATGATCTGGCGCACCGAATCGCGGATGCCCTGCTCAGTGACGATGAGGTTGCCGCCGCGCAGCACGGGGCTGGACATGAGGAACCAGCGCATGGCGTCGGATCCGTCGCGGTCGAAGACCTCGTTGACGTCCGGGTAGTTGCGCAGCGACTTCGACATCTTGTTGCCGTCGGAGCCCAGCACGATGCCGTGGCAGATGACGTCGCGGAACGCCGGCTTGTCGAACAGTGCGGAAGCCAGGATGTGCAGCGTGTAGAACCAACCGCGGGTCTGCCCGATGTACTCGACGATGAAGTCTGCCGGGTAGTGGTTGTCGAACCATTCCTTGTTGTCGAACGGGTAGTGCACCTGTCCGTACGGCATGGAACCGGAGTCGAACCACACATCCAGAATGTCCTCAACGCGGCGCATGGTCGACTTGCCAGTCGGGTCGTCCGGGTTGGGGCGGGTCAGCTCGTCAACGAACGGACGGTGCAGGTCAGGCTGACCGTCGTGGTTCAGCGGCAGGCGGCCGAAGTCACGTTCGATCTCTTCGAAGCTGCCGTAGACGTCGATGCGGGGGTATTCGGGGTTGTCCGACTTCCACACCGGCACGGGGCTTCCCCAGAAGCGGTTGCGCGTGATCGACCAGTCGCGGGCGTTTTCCAACCACTTGCCGAACTGGCCGTGCTTGACGTTGTCAGGCACCCAGTTGATGAGCTCGTTGTTGGCAAGCATCCGGTCTTTGAACTCGGTGACGCTGACAAACCACGAGGACACGCCTTTGTAGATGAGCGGATTGCGGCAGCGCCAGCAGTGTGGGTACGAGTGGTTGTAGGTCTCGTGGCGAACCAGAACAGTGCCGTCAGTGACGGAACCGGTTTCACCTTCACCCGCCGTATTGTTCTTGAGGTGGCGGATGATCTTAGGGTTCGCGTCGAAGACGAGGTCGTCGACATAGTCGACAGCCGGAGCGGTGAAGCGGCCGTCGGGGCCAACCGGCATGACGGCTTCGATCCCTGCAGCCTGGGTGACAACGTAGTCGTCCTCACCGAAGGCGCCGGCGGTGTGCACGAGTCCCGTACCGTCGCTCGTGGTGACGAAGTCGCCTTCGAGGATGCGGAAGGCGTTTTCGTGGTCGGCAAAGTAGGCGAACGGCGGAGCGTAGGTGTGGCCCAGCAGGTCTGCACCCTTGAGTTCGGCAACGACGATCAGCTCTTCGCCGAGTTCGCGGGCGTAGGCTGCCAGACGCTCCTTGGCGATGACGTAGCGCTCAGCGCTGCCGGTGGGGCCATCGGATTCGACGACGAGGTAGTCGATGTCCGCCCCGACGACGATCGCGAGGTTGGACGGAAGCGTCCACGGGGTGGTCGTCCAGATGAGGAAGCGTGCGTCTTTCAGCGTCGAGTCAGCCAGCGGACCGGACGTACAGCGCAGGCCGACGGTGACAGCCGGGTCCTGACGGTCCTTGTAGACGTCATCGTCCATGCGCAGTTCGTGGTTCGACAGCGGGGTTTCATCTGACCAGCAGTAGGGCAGCACGCGGAAGCCCTCGTAGATCAGCCCCTTGTCGTAGAGGGTCTTGAAGACCCACAGCACGGATTCCATGAACGTGGGGTTGAGCGTCTTGTAGTCGTTTTCAAAATCGACCCAGCGGCCCATGCGGCCGACGTACTCTTCCCATTCGTCGGTGTACTTCAGCACCGATTCCCGTGCTGCGGCATTGAACTTGTCAATGCCCATCTCAAGGATTTCGTCCTTGGTCTTCAGCCCCAGCTGGCGCATGGCCTCAAGTTCTGCCGGCAGACCGTGGGTGTCCCAGCCGAAGCGGCGCTCGACGCGCTTGCCGCGCATGGTCTGGTAGCGCGGTACGACGTCTTTGACGTAGCTGGTCAGCAGGTGGCCGTAGTGCGGCAGACCGTTTGCAAAAGGCGGGCCGTCGTAGAAGACGAACTCATTTTCGCCGTTTTCGCCGGCTTCGCGGTTGTCAATGGATTCCTGGAAGATGTTGTTGTCGTTCCAGAACTTCAGAACGTCCTTTTCCAGCGCCGGGAAGTCGGGGCTGGAGGACATGCCGAAAGCAGAGGTCGTCTGCTTGGGATAGATGTTCTCAGTCATGAGCGTCCTTTATTCGCGGGTCCGGCGGCACCGAACCCGTTTACGGTTTCATCCGTGCGAGGACGACTGCCCGAAGGCTGCCGCGGTACCACCCCGCTTATCCGCTGCCGCGGATCGCTCAAAGGCTGTGACGGGCCCACCCGTCCGGTTCTACTGGGCCTGGGGACCGACGAGGCGGAGCTCGCCAAAGTTTCACAGGCTTTTCTTCCGGATGCTCCCCGGTGATAGCCGGATCGACGCAGGTCCGATCTTACCTCACCGCGGGAGCACCCGAAGGCCGGTCACAGCCCCGCGTTGCGCGCCACCTTGTGCTGGGCCGCCTGAGCGATGGGACGCAGCACCATGAGGTCGACGTTGACGTGGTGGGGTCGGGTGAGGCTCCACACGACGGCGTCGGCGATGTCGTCTTCCGTCAGCGGGTTCTCGACACCCTCGTAAACGGTGTCGGCGGCTTCCTGTGAGCCCATCCGCTTCAGCGAGAACTCCGGTGTCGCGACCATGCCGGGCGCGATCTCCATAACGCGCACCGGACGGCCCGCCAGTTCCAGGCGCAGGGTGCCGGCGATCGCGTGCACGCCGTGCTTGGAAGCGACATAGCCTCCGCCGCCCTCGTACTGGATGAGACCGGCTGTTGAGCCCATGAGCAGAATATCGCCGCGCCCACTGGCCTCGAGCGCCGGCAAGAATGCACGGACGCTGCGCAGAATGCCGAGCACGTTGATGTTGTACTCCTGTGCCCAGCTCTCCGGCGAGGCATTCTCCACCCAGTCGTTGCCGATGGCCAGGCCCGCGTTCGCCACAAGAGCGTGCACGGGGCCCTCCGCGATGATCTGCTCGGCCGCCCGGGCAACCGAATCGTCGTCAGCCACATCGCACACCAGGTACTCACACCCGGTCGTCGCGGCAAGCTCCTTAAGCCGATCCTCACGGCGAGCCAGAGCAACAACGCTCCAGCCGAGCTTCGTGAGCTTCTCCACGGTCGACGCGCCGATTCCCGAACTCGCTCCCGTCACAACAGCACGCAGTTGAGTCATAGCTTCCTCTCTCAGATCCCGGCCCACCAGGGCCCTCCCGATCACTGTAGTTGAGAAAAGGTGCCCGGCACTTCCTAAGACGAGCTCCGCCTCGTACCCGGAAACCGGGCCGGAACACGCCCCGGCTTTCCTCCCCGCCGCAGTCTGGGACAATGACGCTATGGATTTTGGTTCTCGCACACATGACTCGGTGCATCTGCCTGACAAGCCCGCCCTCGAAGGTCTCCAGGAAAAGTGGGACGCACGCTGGACGGAAGAGCAAACATACGCCTTTGACCGCGACACGACGCGTGACGAGGTCTACTCGATCGACACTCCCCCGCCGACGGCGTCGGGATCACTGCACGTCGGCCACGTCTTCTCCTACACCCAGACGGACGTCCTGGCCCGCTACAAGCGAATGACCGGCAAAAACGTCTTCTACCCGCTGGGCTGGGACGACAACGGCCTGCCCACAGAACGCCGCGTGCAGAACTACTACGGCGTCACCTGCGACCCGTCCCTGCCGTACGAGGGCGACGACTTCGAACTGCCCACCAAGGTCCCGCGCAACCCGCGCGACTTCAAGCACGTATCGCGCCAGAAGTTCATCGAACTGTGCCTCGAACTGTCCGGCGAAGACGAAAAGATCTTCGAAGACCTCTTCCGCAAGGTCGGGCTCTCGGTCGACTGGAAGCACTCCTACCGAACGATCGACGACCATTCCCGCGAAGTCTCGCAGAGGGCGTTCCTTGATGAACTCTCCCGCGGCCAGGCCTACTCGCAGGATGCCCCCACCATGTGGGACGTCACCTTCGGCACCGCCGTCGCCCAGGCTGAACTCGAAGACCGCGAACGCGAAGGCGCCTACCACAAGGTGACCTTCTTCCCCGCGGGATCCGACGGCCTTGCAGACACCGCGGCAGAGCCGATTGTCATTCTCACGTCACGTCCCGAACTCATCCCCGCCGTGGTCGCACTCGTCGCCCACCCGGATGACGAGCGCTACCAGGACAAGTTCGGCACGAAGTACGTGTCACCCATCTTCGGTGTCGAAGTCGAAGTCCGCGCCCACGAACTCGCCCAGTCGGACAAGGGCACCGGCATTGCGATGGTGTGTACGTTCGGTGACCTCACCGACGTCACGTGGTGGCGCGAACTCGAACTGCCGCTGCGCGCCGTGGTCAACCGCGCCGGCCGCCTCGAACTGGAAACCCCTGAGTGGATTTCGGGGTCTGCCAAGGCCGACGCTGCCGAGCAGTACCAGAAGCTCGCCGGAATGACGACTTTCACGGCGCGCAAGACGATCGTCGAACTGCTCGAAGAATCCGGCGACCTCATCGAACCTCCGCAGCCGATCAACCACCCCGTGCCGTTCTACGAGCGCGGCGAAAAGCCGCTCGAGGTCGTCACCAGCCGCCAGTGGTACATCCGCAACGGCGGTCGTTCAGCCGAGCTGCGCGACGACCTCATCGCGCGCGGCCGCGAACTTCAGTGGCTGCCGGGCTTCATGCGAGCCCGCTACGAAAACTGGGTCGAAGGCCTCAACGGCGACTGGCTGGTGTCCCGTCAGCGCTACTTCGGTGTGCCCATCCCGCTGTGGTACCGCCTCGATGCCGAGGGCAACCCCGACTACGACAACCCGATTGTCCCCAGTTCGGAATCTCTGCCGGTCGACCCGCTGCAGGACACCCCGGAGGGCTACACCGCTGACCAGCGCAACCAGCCCGGCGGCTTCATGGGCGAACCGGACGTTCTCGACACGTGGGCCACGTCCTCGCTGACCCCGCAGATTGTGGGCGGCTGGAGCACCGACGACGACCTCTTCAGCAAGGTGTTCCCATTCGACCTGCGTCCGCAGGGCCACGACATCATCCGCACGTGGCTGTTCTCGACGGTTGTGCGCGCCAATGCGCTCAACAACTCCGTTCCGTGGTCGCACACCGCCCTGTCCGGCTGGATCCTCGACCCCGACCGCAAGAAGATGTCAAAGTCGAAGGGCAACGTTGTTGTGCCCTCGGACATCCTGGCGGAAAACAAGCCGGGATTCGGCCCTGACGCTGTTCGCTATTGGGCATCCTCTGCACGCCTGGGCGTTGACACCGCCTACGACGTGTCCCAGATGCAGATCGGCCGCCGCCTGGCCATGAAGATCCTCAACGCCTCGAAGTTCGCCCTGGCGCAGGGTGTCCACGCGGGCCACGTGGGTCAGCTCGACGCTGTCATCAACCCGCTGGACAAAGCCCTGCTGACGGCCCTGTCGACAACCGTCGAAAAGGCCGGCAAATTCTTCGAGGACTACGACTACGCTCACGCCCTCATGGAGGCCGAGTCCTTCTTCTGGGAGTTCACGGATGACTACGTTGAGCTCATCAAGGACCGCTCCTACGGTGCGGCCGGCGAAGAACAGCAGCTGTCAGCGCACGTCACCCTGGCAACAGCTCTGGAAACATCGCTGCGCCTGTTTGCGCCCTTCATGCCGTTTGTGACGGAAGAGGTGTGGAGCTGGTGGCAGGAAGGCTCCGTCCACGCGCAGGCATGGCCTGCCGCCGGCAGCATTCCGGCACAGGATGTCCCGGCTGAGTTCCTCGAAACGGTGTCGCAGGCGCTCTCAGAGATCCGCCGGACCAAGACCGAGGCCAAGGTGTCCCAGCGCACCGAGGTCGTGAAAGCCACGCTGCGCGCGTCGCAGGCTGATATTGACACGATCGCGGCCGCACAGAGCGACCTGCAGGCCGCCGGCCGGGTAACTGAGCTCGTTCTTGACGTGGACGCGGAAGCGGAAGGCCCGCGTGTTGCCGATGTCGAGTTCGCACCGACCGAAGACAAAAAGTAACAGCTTCTGAAAACACAAGAGCGCGCCGCTTCAAGCGGCGCGCTCTTGTGTTTGCGGATTTTTCTGCACGCGCGGCTGCCAGCCGGGCGGGCTTTACGCCCGCGGGCGATAAACGCGGTTACGCGGTCTTCTTGCGCTGTTGGCCCGTCTGCTTGTGCGGAACCAGCGTTGGCGCAGCGTTTTCCTCCACGGTTTCGCGGGTCACGAGCACCTTGGCGATGTCATCGCGGCTGGGAAGGTCGAACATGACCGGCTGCAGGACTTCCTCCATGATGGAGCGCAGTCCTCGCGCGCCTGTCCCCCGCAGCAGAGCGAGATCCGCAATGGACTCCAGAGCTTCGCGCGAGAACTCGAGTTCGACGCCGTCGTAGGCGAACATCGCCTGATACTGCTTGACGAGAGCGTTCTTCGGCTCGGACAGGATGGTGACGAGAGATTCGCGGTCGAGGTCGCCGACAGCGGTCAGCACGGGCAGACGGCCAATGAACTCCGGGATGAGACCGAACTTCAGCAGGTCTTCCGGCTGCATTTCTGCGTACAGGTCGATTTCGTCGTCCTTGGAGTGGATCGGCGCTCCAAAGCCCACCCCGTGTCGGCCCTTGCGTGCCGCCACGATTTCCTCCATCCCGGCGAAAGCACCGGCGACGATGAACAGGACGTTCGTCGTGTCGATTTGAATGAAGTCCTGCTGGGGGTGCTTGCGCCCTCCCTGCGGAGGAACAGAGGCGACAGTTCCTTCGAGGATCTTCAGCAGGGCCTGCTGGACGCCCTCACCGGAAACATCGCGGGTGATCGACGGGTTTTCTGACTTGCGCGAAATCTTGTCGATTTCGTCGATGTAGATAATGCCCTTCTGCGCCCGCTCAACATCGAAGTCAGCCGCTTGGATGAGCTTAAGAAGTATGTTTTCGACGTCCTCGCCGACATAGCCGGCTTCCGTCAGAGCCGTGGCGTCGGCAACTGCAAACGGGACGTTGAGCATGCGCGCAAGAGTCTGCGCCAGGTAGGTTTTGCCGGAACCGGTGGGCCCCACCATCAGGATGTTCGACTTGGCGATCTCCACGCCGTCGTCTTTGCCCTTGCCGTCTTCCAAAGCGTTGATCCGCTTGTAGTGGTTGTAGACGGCAACAGCCAGTGAGCGCTTAGCGGCATCTTGGCCGACGACGTACTCATCCAGGTGGCTGTAGATTTCCTGCGGTTTGGGAAGTTCGAGCTTCTCCGCAGGAGCGTCGGGCTGACCGAGCTCTTCTTCGATGATCTCATTGCACAGGCCGATGCATTCGTCGCAGATGTAGACGCCTGGCCCGGCGATGAGCTTGCGGACCTGCTTCTGCGATTTGCCGCAGAAGTTGCACTTGAGGAGCTCTGCGCCCTCACTGCTGCGAGCCATTCACACTGCCTTTCGCACCCGGGCCAGCCGGGAAGATCAGATTTCTGTACTTAGCCGAGTCTTTCACACTGGGCTGACATGCGCGTTGACTTCTGTCGCGTGTCTGCTTGAGACCCGATGCGCTGGGCCACAGACGCCCACTGCAAAGGGCCGCCGGAGTGTTCCGACGGCCCTTCGATGCACTGAGGTGCGTGCTCAGACTGACTGTGTCAGTTGACGCCCTTGCGCGAGGTGAGCACCTGGTCGACCAGGCCGTATTCCTTGGCCTCTTCGGCCGTGAGGAACAGGTCGCGTTCGATGTCGGTGTTGACCTTTGCTGCGTCCTGCCCGGTGTGCTTGGCCAGAGTGTTTTCCAGCCATCCGCGCATGCGCAGGACCTCGTTGGCCTGGATTTCGATGTCCGAGGCCTGTCCCTGTCCGCCGCCCTGCATGGCCGGCTGGTGGATGAGAACACGAGCATTCGGCAGTGCAAGGCGCTTGCCGGGGGTGCCGGCAGCCAGCAGAACGGCGGCAGCAGAGGCCGCCTGTCCCAGGCAGACGGTCTGGATCTGCGGCTTGATGTACTGCATCGTGTCGTAGATGGCCGTCAGCGCGGTGAATGAACCGCCGGGCGAGTTGATGTACAGCGTGATGTCGCGGTCGGGGTCCTGCGCTTCCAGCACCAGGAGCTGTGCCATGACGTCATCGGCCGAGGTGTCGTCCACCTGAACGCCGAGGAAGATCACGCGGTCTTCAAACAGCTTGGTGTACGGGTCCTGCCGCTTGAAGCCGTAGGGGGTGCGCTCTTCGAACTGGGGCATGACGTACCGCGAGTTCGGCATGTTGCCGGCGGTTCCGCCGTAGTATCCGGCACCGCCGGTGTAGAGATCAGCCATTTGTCCTCCTTGGGAATGCGGTTCAGCGGCCGTCCGGCACGTCAGCGGCGTGGGTGACGACCTTGTCGATGAAGCCGTAGTCCAGGGCCTCGTCTGCGGTGAACCAGTGGTCGCGGTCGTTGTCCTTGAGGATCTGCTCGAGCGACTTGCCGGTCTGCTCGGCTGTCAGTTCGGCCATCTGCTTCTTCATGTGCAGGATGAGCTCCGCCTGGATCTTGATATCCGTGGCGGTGCCGCCGATGCCGCCGAGCGGCTGGTGCATGAGGATGCGCGCGTGCGGGGTGGCAAAGCGCTTGCCCTTAGCACCCGAGGACAGCAGGAACTGGCCCATGGAGGCGGCCATGCCCATTGCGACGGTGCCCACGTCGGGCTTGATGTACTGCATGGTGTCGTAGATGGCCATGCCCGCCGTGACGGAACCGCCCGGCGAATTGATGTACAGCCAGATATCGCGGTCGGGGTCTTCCGCGGCAAGCAGCATCATCTGGGCGCAGATGCGGTTGGCGTTGGAGTCGCGGACTTCCGAGCCGAGCCAGATGATCCGCTCTTTCAGCAGGCGGTTGAAGATGTGGTCATCCAAACCCATGCCCGCCGTGCCCTCAGAGGCGACCGGCGTGGTCAGTTCGTGTTTGCTCACAAGTTTCTCCTGTGGGTTGATTTCTCTTGACCCTAACCGGCAAAGCCCGACTTTTAATCCACCCCTGCCGGTTGTTCGCCATGAGCGTGAAAACCTACTCGGCCGAAGGAGCGGCCCAGGGGGCTCTGCACTGAGGGTTCGGGCGGGGTCGCTGCCCTTCCGGTGCGGCCCAACACAAAAGCAGACGAGGCGGAGGTTACCTCCGCCTCGTCTGCTCAGCCTGCTTTCGCAGGGGAAGAATCAGTCTTCCGAAGCTTCTTCTTCGGCTTCCTCTGCTTCTTCCGAACCGGTGGTGAACGCGGTCATGTCGATGACCTCACCGTTGGTGTCCTTGACGACTGCTTCGGCGAGAACAGCGGCGAGAGCCTTGCGGCGGCCGACTTCACCGGCGACAGCGCCTACCTGACCGGACTGGTCAAGAGCCTGTGCGAAGTCGTTGGGGTTCATGCCGTACTGCTGAGCGGAGGTGATGATGTACTCGATGAGTTCGGGCTGGGTGACCTCGATCTCTTCCTTCGCCTGCACCTTGTCCAGAATGAACTGCGCGCGCAGCTGCTTTTCGGTCTGCTCGCGGACCTCTGCACCGTGCTCTTCGTCGTCTTCGCGGCCTTCGCCTTCGAGGTGGCGCTTGACTTCCTCTTCAACAACGCGCGACGGGACGGGCAGGTCGAGCTTCTCAATGAGCAGTTCGAGAACCTTGTCGCGAGCCTCGACACCCTGCTGCAGTTCCTTGTTGGACTTGGCCTGGGTCTTGAGGTCTTCCTTGAGTTCGTCAATCGTGTCGAACTCCGAGGCAAGCTGGGCGAAGTCGTCGTCAGCTTCGGGCAGTTCGCGTTCCTTGACGGCGGTGAGCTTGATGGTCACCTGAGCGTCTTCGCCTTCGTGCTCCCCACCTGCGAGCTTCGTTTCGAAGGTGGTCTCTTCGTCAGCCGACAGGCCTTCGAGGGCTTCGTCCATGCCGTCGAGCATGGTGCCTGCACCCACCTGGTACGAAATGTCAGAAGCCGAGTCGATCTCTTCGTCGTCGATCTTCGCGGTCAGGTCGAGGGTGACGAAGTCATCCTTCTTTGCAGGACGGTCAACGGACTTGAGCGAACCGAAGCGGCTGCGCAGGTCATCGAGTTCCTTTTCGACGTCTTCATCCGTGACTTCGAGCGGCTCGACTTCGACTTCGAGGCTCGAGTATTCGGGCAGTTCGAATTCCGGCACGGCGTCGACTTCAACGGTGAAGGTGAGGTCGCCTTCTTCCTTGCCGTCAAGGCCCGGCATTTCGAGGTCTTCGATTTCCGGGGTGCCCAGGGGCTGGATGTCGTTGTCGGCAATTGCCTGGCGGAAGAAACCGTCGAGGCTGTTGTTGACAGCCTCCTGGATGACAGCAGCGCGACCGACACGCTGGTCGATGATGCGCGCGGGGACTTTGCCGCGGCGGAAGCCGGGAACGGCGATCTGCTTTGCGATCTCTTTGTATGCCTCGTCGACGCTCGGCTTGAGATCGGCGTAAGGCGCTTCGATGCTGAGCTTCACCCGAGTGGGTTCAATGCGTTCGACGGAGCTCTTCACTGTCTACCTCTTCAAATTGACTAACGGGAACGTCGCCAGAGTGCCGACACGCCGAAGGGCAACTTCCTCAGACATGCGCGACTGTGCTGACGACACACAGCGCTCTATCCTAATGTGTTCGGCCTGCAGAATGCACACCGGGCCGCACCGGCGCGGCTGATGCGCGGCCAGCAGACCCTTTCCTGTGTGAACCCACAAAGGCGCAGAAGTTAACACCAGGCTATAATTGGATGTCTAACTCTGCGCCCGCCTTCCCGTGCGCGCGCTTCCTCATTCCAAAAACCGAAGAACCGACTGATTCAGAGGCGAAGACGTGAAGGGATCAAAAACCACCGCAAAGCACCGAATTCTCAAAGCGATCGGTGCCGCTTTTCTGTGGACGCTTATTTTCCTCAGCGTCGCACTGCTCATCTCCGGAATCTTCATCCGCAAGCAGTGGGGACAGATCACTGTCGACCAGATGCTGACGAACATCGCCGGCGCCGGTCAAGGCGGCGGCTTCGTGTGGATCACCGTGCTGTGGGTTGCGGTTGTCCCCCTCGCGATAACCGCCCTGCTGTTCGTCGGCCGCCAGCTGTGGATCCGCTACCGGATGTCGGCGCGACTGCGCCTTTCGGCTGCACGTCGCCGCATTCGCCGCGCCGCCCTGCGCGGAATGGCCTCCGCCTTCATCGTTGCGCTCATTGCGGGAACCGTCATCACCGGTTCGACCTCGTTCTCTTCGGCAGTTCAGCTGCCCACCTACATCAAGTCGGTCAGCAGCTCCATGAACATCGGCGACTACTACCGCGAACCGGTGGTTGTGGGCAATAAGGATGCTCGCAACATCGTGGTTGTCTACGTCGAGTCAGCTGAAAACGACCTCGCCGACGATTCGCTTTTCGAAGTCAACATGCTTGAGCCCATGGAAGACGCCACCGAGGGCTGGGCCGAAGCCGAAAACTACAAGCAGTACAGCGGCGGCGGCTGGACCATGGCCGGCATCACCTCCACCCAGTGCGGCATTCCGCTCAAGGGCAAGGGCTCTGCCACCGGCGACAAGGTCATGAACAACCTCGCTGTCGCCGACTTCATGCCCGGCGTGGACTGCTTTGGCGACATTCTGAAGGAAAACGGCTACAAGAACGTCTTCCTCGGCGGCGCCAACGCAGAGTTCGCATCCAAGGGCTCCTTCTTGCGCACGCACGGCTACGACGAAGTCAAGGACCTTCCCCACTGGCAGTCTCTTGGCGAAAAGGAAGAGGACATGCGTCCCGACTGGGGCCTGAGCGACCGCCGTCTGATGGAGCACGCCAAGGATGAAGTCTCCGCTCTCCACCGTGAATCCTCTGAGACTGGAAACCCGTTCAACCTGACGGTGCTCACACTGGACTCCCACGAACCCATTCACCGTTACCACGACTGCCCGCTGCGCACAGAAGACGATGAACTCGCATCTGTGTGGCTGTGCTCCTCGGAGGCTGTCGGCGATTTCGTCAAGCACATGGACGATGAGGGAATCCTCGAAGACACGTCCGTTGTCGTCATGGGCGACCATCTGAAGCACATGGCTGATTGGAACGTCTACCACGAACAGCTGGACGACAAGACCGACCGTTCGGTGTTCAACCGCATCTGGATGCCGGGCACCAAGGACGGCAAACTGCCCCTCGGCGAACTGCGCTCCGGCGCTGACCAGCTCAACATGCTGCCGACGATGCTGGAGGTCGCCGGATTTGAAGTCAAGGATCGCCAGGCTGGTGTAGGAGTGTCGCTCTTCTCCCCGACTGTTCCACAGGACTCTGCGCAGGCTCTGAACGACGACGCCTATGCAGAGCTGACGCTGGCTCGTTCGGCCGACTTCTACAAGAAGGTGTGGGGCATGGACGAACCGGACGAATCGTCCAGCACCGAACCCAACGATGACTGATTGGTGACTGACTGAGGAGTCAACACCAATTGAACAAAGGCGTGGGGCCGTCAGCCAGACTGACGGCCCCACGCCTTTTCTGTTGCGGGCGCAGTCAGTTCCGTGTGGAAGCAGCGGATTGCCTTTTGCCAGCGGGACTGCTGGATGGCTGGCGATTCCGCCTCCCCACACCCGTTAGCAGCAAATCCACGCTTTAGC